>CAYNIK010000276.1:0-2303 GCA_964397145.1 uncultured Limnohabitans sp. | reverse complement strand
TCTTCAGTTTCTTTCGCATATTTTACTTTACACAAAAACCAGATTCTCATTTGCTGCTTAGTTAAGGATTCGAATCTACCGCATCTCTTTCAAAGCGCTAACGAAACTCAAAAAAATATTTTTTTACCAGCAAAAAATGGGACAGTAGGCTGGTTTTTCCCAAACGATACTTGAGGGAAAAACTTGTTCGATGCCGCTGATTTAGTAGTTTTAGGAAAGGCTAGTCAGGGCCCTCAATGAAAAAAATCGAATTGTTCCATGTGGCGAACCTTCACTCGTAGTTTTCCGATTCAACTTCTCCTCCTTCACTTGCAGAAGAACCTTTCTTTGCTTTTGATTTGGGGGGTGTTGTTGGGGTTTGTTCTGCAGCAATTTGGAGTGGTACTTGGCATTCCTTACTTATTTCTAGACCCCGAATACCTACATCAGGTTTCCTGGCTTAGTTTTTTTTGGATGGGACTGGGTTTGGCTGTTTTTACTATGGCCTTTCACATGACTACCTACATCATGGATGGCTGGCGCTTCTCTTTCCTTGCGGTGGTGCATCGCCCTTTTATTCATTTTTGTTTCAATAACTCCATAGTTCCGCTCTTCTTTTACCTTCTTTACACGATCCAATTTGTTTCCTTTCAGTTAAACAATGACCTAGGCTCCAATTGGGAAGTACTTCGCTTGTATCTGGGATTTGCCTTGGGGAGTATCCTGGCCTATGCGATTCTGTTTGGGTACCTGAGTTTGACGAACAAGGGCTTTTTTAATCTTTTCTCCGAAACCATCGACAAGCGCCTGCGAAAGGTGAGTCGAAGTCATCGTTTGAAAAAAGGGGAGGCTGATCCCTTTAATTTGGAGGGGCCTACGGTGCAAGTTTACTTAAATCTCAAATTGAGTTGGGAGCAAGTTCGGCCGGATATTTCCCGCTTCGAAAAAGCAAAATTGCTTCGTGTATTTCATCAAAATCACTGGAATCTATTTTTGATTCAAGTCTTTTTAGTGGCTCTGATTCTTTTCCTCGGCCTATTCAACGAGCAAGAAATTCTTCAATTCCCTGCTGCCATGAGCGCGCTTCTTTTACTTTCCATTTTGCTCATGGCAGTTGGCGCCTTGACCTTTTGGTTGCGGACCTGGGCTGCTGTGACGGTTCTGGTTTTGGTCTTGGGTGCCAATTACTTTTCTACGATTCCCTGGTTGACTAAGCCCCATCAAGCCTATGGAATGGATTACAGCCCATCTCCATCGCCCTACAACCTATCAAGAATGGATGAATTGACGCATCCAGATACCTTAAAGAAAGACAAGCAAGAAATGCTTCAGATTTTGGATCGTTGGCGAGCCAAGTTTCCAGAAGACAGCAAACCGAAATTGGTGCTCGTCGCGGCAAGTGGAGGGGGACAACGAGCAGCCTTATGGACCATGAAGGTGCTTCAAGAACTCCATGCGAGTACTTCAGGGGAACTTACCCGCCATTCAATTCTCTATACCGGGGCATCAGGGGGCGTGTTGGGGGAGGCTTTCTTCCGTGAGTTGTATCTTCGGTCACTCAGTGACCCATCGCTTGACTTGGCTGATCCAAGGTATTTGCAGCAATTGGCGGCAGACAATCTCAATCCCATCCTATTTAGCCTTTTGGTCAATGACCTTTTGTTTCCCACACAAAAATTGGAATACAAGGGGCGGGTGTATGCCAAGGATCGAGGATTTGCTTTTGAGGAACAGCTCAATAAAAACACCAAAGGTATTCTAGATAAATCCCTGGCAGACTACAAAGAACCGGAAAGGTTGGCGCAAATTCCATTGCTACCCTTGACTAGCTTGATTACTAATGATGGCAGAAAGCTGGTCATCTCTCCCCAATCCTTTTCCTTTTTTGGAAGCGCAGGCCTACCTGGATCACAGGACAAAGAGCTCAAACAATCCATTGATTACATGCGATTTTTTGCGTCTCATGATCCAGGTAACCTTCGATTTTTGACCGCTTTGCGGATGAGTGCCACCTTCCCTTTTGTGACACCAAATGTAGAACTTCCCTCCAATCCTGTGATGAAAACGATGGATACGGGGCTGTCGGATAATTTTGGGATTCAAGATGCGCTACGATTTCTGTATGTTTTTCAAGAATGGATCGGAGCCAATACCTCTGGAGTGGTGCTAGTGACTATTCGTGATTCGGAAAAATCCCCCGAAATCTCTAGTTCAGCATCTACCAAAATCCTAGAAAAAATCGGTTCTCCCCTGAAAAGTATCTATGGCAACTGGGACAAGATGCAAACCATCCACAACGAGGTGCTATTCAATTACATGGCAGC
>CAYNIK010000275.1:0-2306 GCA_964397145.1 uncultured Limnohabitans sp. | reverse complement strand
AAGCACAAGGTCTTGAACCATGTGGAAGTGCATGCCCGCCACGAGATCGAATTGGAAGCCTTTATCAAGAAGGTGCAGATCGAAAGCCGTGTGATGGGGGATTTGGCCTTGAATCACATCATCCCTACGGCGATTTTGTATCAAAACAAGTTGATTGAAAACGCGAATGGATTGAAGGGCTTGGGCTTGGATCATAGCGCTCCGGTAGATAGCATCAAGGAGATTTCCAAGCATGTAGGCAACCTACAGACCTTGGTACACGAAATGACCGAGGCGCGTAAGCAGCTCAATAAGGAAGAAGATGTGACCAAGCGTGCGAAAGGTTACCAAACCAAGGTGAAGGAAGCCTATTTCGACAAGATCCGCTATGCAGTAGATAAGTTGGAGTTGCTCGTGGACGACGAAAGCTGGCCATTGGTGAAGTACAGAGAGATGTTATTTATCAAGTAAGTTTTTAAAGCCCCGTAGTTACGGGGCTTTTTTTTATCAAAAATCCCCCTTGCCCCCTTAATAAGGGGGAATTACCCCAGCTGGTCCTCATGTATTGATTTAGCAATTCAAGACTTCTCAAATTAAAGTTTTAAAATTTTTCTTTTCCTAATCAATTTTTGAATTTGCATTGATGCGACTCCCCCTTGACAAGGGGGCAAGGGGGATTTTTCACTTATAACCACCTCTTTTTCAATTAATCCTCAAAAACCACTTACTCCACTATACAAAAAGTATCCAAAACTGCTTACCCTAGTAATCAAAATCGATAAAATATGTAATAAAAATGGATTTAATTCGGAAAAAATCCGAATTAACTATTTATTTTTGACAAATGAATCCAGTAAAAGATTTAGCAACCTACAGCGAAATTCCGCTACCTACCCAGGTCCTCTTGGATGTCTTGAAGGATTACCGTAGGCCTTACGATAAACTGATGGAATTGGTGCAGCAAGGATTTTTGGTTCAACTTCGTAGGGGTCTTTACCATACCAGTGGCCTCGTTAGTCCCCAAATTCCTGAGCCATTTTGTATCGCTAATCACCTCTATGGGCCCAGTTATGTTTCTCAAGATGCAGCTTTGGCCTATTGGGGATTGATTCCAGAGCGAGTGTACACGGTGAGTTCCGTGACTACCAATCCTTCCAAAGAATTTCGGATTCCTACGGGGACCTTTACCTACACGCATCTTCCAAGCCCTTATTATTCATTTGGGATTCAGTCTCTGGCAGTAACTCCAAGGCAAACTATATTAATAGCCAGCCCCGAAAAGGCACTTTGCGACAAGATAGTGATGACTTCAGGGGTTAACTTACGTAGTAGGAAGCAGGCACTAGCCTTTCTCCTAGAAGACCTTCGCTTGGACAGCGAAAAATTGCAAGGTCTTGATTTGGAAATCATAAAAAGTTGGCTGCCTAGCTGCCCCAAAAGAAATAGTATTCAAGAAGTTATAAACACAATTGAAGCCTTATGATCAAGGAATGGATGGATTCGTACGCCCCCAAAACAGTGCTAGAAACGGAGCAAGCTTTGCGAGAAATCATGCAAGAAATCACCTTGGCAGGTTTGTATCGAGCGAATTTTTTTAAGCAGGCCGCATTTTATGGGGGTACAGCTCTACGAATTTTTCATGGATTGAATCGCTTTTCGGAGGATTTGGATTTTTCCCTTTTGGAAAAAAATCCAGCCTTTGAGTTAGCACCCTATTTAGAAGGAGTAAAAAGTGAATTTGCTGCTTTGGGAATGCAAGTCACCTTTATTCAGAAATCAAAAGCGGCAATTTCTGCCATCGATTCTGCATTCTTAAAGTCAGAGACACTTTGGGGAGAACTTTTGGTTGAAACCAATCTCCCTCAGCTTTCACTTTCCCAAAAGCCCAGTATAAAAATCAAGTTGGAGGTAGATACCCAACCTCCCTTGCGGTTTGAAACAGAAAATAAGTTGTTGATTAAGCCCTTTTCATTTTATGTCAATTGCTTTACGTTACCCAATCTTTTTGCGGGGAAAATGCATGCCTTACTCTTCCGCAAATGGAAAGAAAGAGTGAAGGGGAGGGATTGGTATGATTTGGACTGGTATATCAAAAAAGGCGTCCCCGTAAATTTAGAACACCTTGCTGAACGCGCTCGTGAAAGTGGGGACTGGAGCGAACCGTCTCTTAACAAGGAACAACTGCATCACTTACTCATCCAACGTATTCGTTCTCTAGACATGAATAGAGTGAAGGAAGATGTCATCCGATTTATTCCAAATCCTCAAGAATTAGACATTTGGTCTCCAAATTATTTCGAGCAATTGATCGATTATTTGAAAGTGGA
>CAYNIK010000274.1:0-2310 GCA_964397145.1 uncultured Limnohabitans sp. | reverse complement strand
CTCAAATGGACTATTCTCTTGATTTGAGTACGCCCACATAGTAATCAGGATCCACAATCAATTCTTGTAGTTGGTCCACTTCAAGTTTCTGCCAAGAAGTTTTTGCTTGAAGGCGAATTACTTTTCCGTTGAGCTGTACATCCACCGGCATATCAAAATCCTTGACCGCATTGGTCCATCGGTACTGGATTTCTCCACCCTGTTGGTAATATTCAAAAATCGGAATGCGCGTATCCCGTAGGTACTGGTCAAATACTTTCCCCAAATTCCAACCTACCTGGGTAGAAATATACGATTCAACTTGTTCGGTGGTGACTGTTTGATGATAAAATTCTTTATTTAAGCCCCTCAAAATCAATCTCCATTTATCATCGTCTTGAAGTAGTTGTCGAATCATATTCAGCAAATTTCCTCCCTTGTAATACATGTCGCCAGAACCCCGCTTATTGAGTCCATAGGTGCCAATAATTGGGATATCATTCGCAATGTTCATCCGTGTACCGCGTACATAAGCTTGGCCGGCTTCTTTACCGTAATGATAGTCTAAAAACAAACTCTCCGAATAGTTGGTGAAACTCTCGTGAATCCACATGTCTGCCACATCCTTGTAAGTGATGTTGTTGGCAAACCATTCGTGCCCAGCTTCGTGGATGATGATAAAGTCAAATTTCATTCCCCAACCTGTTCCGCTGAGATCTCGTCCTCGATAGCCATTTTGGTAGCCATTGCCATAGGTCACTGAACTCTGGTGTTCCATACCCAGATACGGTGCGTCGACCAATTTAAAACCATCTTCATAAAACGGATACGGTCCAAACCAGTGCTCAAAGGCTTGCATCATGCGTCTGGCATCTTGAAAATGAACTTTTGCCTTCTCCAAATTCTCTCGAAGCACAAAGTAATCCATGTCCAGCGTGCCTTTTTCGCCTTCGTATTTTTCTCCGAAGTGCACATAATCGCCCACATTGATATTCACTCCATAGTCATTGATTGGATTGACGACTTTCCAATGAAAGGTATCCGTGTCTTTACCGACTTCAATCTCGACCAAACGGCCATTCGAAATGTCCATTAGTCCCTTGGGAACCGTCACATGCAGATCCAAGCTGTCCACCTCATCGGCTGGATGATCCTTGAGTGGCCACCAGATACTGGAACCAATCCCTTGATTGGATGAAGCTACAAAAGGAAGCCCTTTGCTATCTTTTTGCCAGGTAATTCCTCCATCCCAAGGCGGACGAATCGCCTCCTTTGGCATCCCTTCGTAACTGATAAGCACATGTTCGACTTGTCCTACTTCTTGTTTTTTTCTCAAGGTCACCCAGTGCACAGCCCCCTCCCGTCGAAAAGTTAGCGGCTCCCCTCCTTGTGTGATTGCCGTAATCTTCAACGGTTCTTGTAGGTCAATTTGTAAAACAGTTGCTTCACTTAAAACTTTGTAAGTTATTTTATTTGAGCCCTTTATAGATTTAGTACTTGGATCTATTTGGACTGTTAAATCGTAATGCTTGAGGTCCCACCAGGCTCGTTCTGGGGTAATGCTTCCCCGAAGGCTGTCTGCACGGGTTGCGGTCTTTTGTGCCATTGCTGAAGAATTGAGCAACAAAGGCAGTCCCACAAGGGTAAATGCGGCTAAACGTTTGATTGTATTTTTCATTGAATTCAGAAAATTCTAGGGAATTACCGTCCTCCTGGAGGGCAATGCGTTTTTAGAAATTGGGTAAATAAGGTGCGCAGGTGTTGATTTGTTCCTTCTCCTTCGTTAATGCCATGGCTCCGGTTGGGGTACGGCATCACCGTAAATTGCTTGCCCTGCTTGATTAATTCATTGATCAGCATCTCCGCATTGGCATAGTGTACATTATCGTCACCTGTGCCATGGATGTACAGCAGATTGCCTTTCAGGTTTTTGGCATGTGTAATGGGTGAACCTGCCACAAAATCTTCCAAGTTTTCTTGGGGCAATCCCATGTACCGCTCCTGGTAGATGTTGTCATAAGTCAACTGGTTGGCCACTGCAGCCATGGAAATGCCGGTTTGAAAGAGGTCAGGATATTGAAAAAGGAGGTTTAGCGTAGCGGAACCTCCCCCACTATGGCCCCAAACAGCCATTCGCGTTGGATCTACAAAAGGCCATTGGCTGATCTGCTTGGCCGCTTCAGCCTGGTCCGCGATGTTTAATCGCCCAATTTTTCGGTATATGCTTTTACGCCAAGCCCTGCCCTTGGGTGCTGGAGTGCCCCGGTTATCAATGGAAATGTAGATGTACCCGTCTTCCGCTAAATCGCCTTGGTAATGGCGATTTCTACC
>CAYNIK010000273.1:0-2317 GCA_964397145.1 uncultured Limnohabitans sp. | reverse complement strand
CGGGGTGTGAACTTCGACTTCAACCCGAGTGGAGCAAGGCTGCAGCCCGTCTTCCTGAATTGATAGATTTTATAAAAAACAATCCAAACTGGAAAATTTCGTTACAAACACATAAATTTATGGATATCCCTTAAGTTCATGCGTCACTCCCTCCTGGTCTTGTTTCTGTTTTTTTTGGCTTTTGTGGCCGAGGCACAGACCTATTCAGTCACCGATGGACGGGCAATTAAATTTTTTGAAGAGGGAGAAAATTTTCTAAACCAAAAGCGGTATACCGAGGCATTACAAAAATATCAGGCTGCCTGGGAGCGTTCCGATACTTTTTTTGAAGCCTACCAAAAGGGATCCCAACTACTCCTTACTCAAGGGAAGCTAGCTGAAGCAGAGCGACTTATCCAAAAAGGGAAATTAGCAATCCTGCCTGTAAAAAATCAGTATGCAGTCGATTTTGCCTGGCTGCTTAGCAGCATTTATTTGAAGCAAGGTCGATTTGAGGAGGCTTCCCAAGAATTCCAAGTGGTGGAGCAAGGAGCAACCGAAGGGTTCAAGAAAGGAAAGTATTTCTTGGAAATGAGGGAGAAGATGGATTTTGTGCGCAAGCAGCTGCCTCTCAAAATGAACATTGAAAAGGAGATCCTTCCTTCCCCATTGAATGGCTTTGCCTTGCAATATTTTCCAGTATTGACGGCAGATGGAAAACAACTATTCTTTACCAGAAGGGGAGGGACCTCTTCCTACGACAAAGAGGATATCTACATCTCTCAGGCGGAATCCTCAAAAATCTGGACTGCTCCTCAAAGTATTTCTCCCAAAATCAACTCCTCTTACAACGAAGGAACCTGTACGGTCACTGCAGATGGTAATTTTTTGATTTTCACTTCCTGCGATGCTCCAGATAGTCAAGGTAGTTGTGACCTTTACAGCGCCGAAAAAGTGGGAGGAGAATGGCAAGCACCCAAGAATATGGGGACCAAAATCAATTCATCTTTTTGGGATTCCCAACCCTCACTCTCTGCAGATGGAAGGCTTTTGTTCTTTTCTTCAGATAGACGGGGCGGATTGGGCGGAAACGACATCTGGTACGCATCTAGAAAATCAGATGGCAGTTGGACTGAAGCCAAAAACCTAGGTGCACCGATCAATACGCCAAAGGATGAAATTTCTCCATTTTTATTCTTTAATAATGAGACGCTTTTCTTTGCCTCAGATGGGCATCTGGGCTTTGGGGGAATGGATATTTTCCTTTCTCGGGTGTCGGCAGGATTGTTTCAATCCCCAGAGAATTTGGGTTTACCAATCAATGATCACTTGGATCAAGTCGCGCTCTTTATTACAGCTCAAAAAGACTATGCCTATTACAGCGAATTGAGTACCTCCAGTAGTGCTGCGGATCGTGCGTATTTGTATCGGTTTAAGTTTCCTGAGGAGATTTCCATAGGTGAAAATTTGACGGTAACGGGAGGTAAGGTGATTCATGCCAAAACTGGGCTACCCATATCGGCACAACTTTCCTTGGTTTCTTTAAGCAATGACAGTACCCGCTACCAGTTCCAGTCCAACGGAGCGGATGGTTCTTTTTTAATGCTGTATCCAGAGCAAGAAGGAGCGGGTCTTTATGTTGAAAAGACAGGCTTTTTACCAAAAATTTACAACGTGGATCGAGATTCCATCAAAGATGTCAAGGATTTGAAGGTGGAATTGATTCCCATTGCCTCTGGAGAGGAATTTGTGTTTGAAAACGTATTTTTCGATTTTGATAGCTTTGAACTCAAGCAGGAATCGTTGAGTTCGCTGAGACGCCTCCATCGCTTCTTACACGATAATCCAAAGGTCTCCATCCGGATTACTGGACATACGGACAACTTGGGTTCGGACGAATACAACCTTCGTTTGAGTATGCAACGTGCCCAAAGCGTCCAGCGCTATTTGGTAGGAGAGGGGGTTTCCGCTGATCGAATTCAAGTCCTAGGAAAGGGCTTTCGGGAGCCGATGGTGCCGAATACGAATGCGGCCAATCAAGCACTGAATAGACGAATTACGGTCTCCATTCAGTAAAGTATCAACTACTTTATGAAAAGAATAAAATTTATATAACATAATTATAAAATCGTTATATAAAGTTCATCTAATTTTTATTTTTTCAATTGGTGTCAGCGGTTTAAGGCCTCTTTTCTCAGTTTCAGTGGTCAGATTGGCGGAGGACGTGCTGTTAGCTAGAAAAATCGCTCCTGAACCAAAATTGTAATTTTTTTATCCGCTCATCCTTTATTTTTTCCAAATTGTTAAAAAAAAATTCAAAAAATTAACTTTTGTTAAC
>CAYNIK010000272.1:0-2331 GCA_964397145.1 uncultured Limnohabitans sp. | reverse complement strand
TTTCCCAACGTACGTCAAAGTTGTTGATGCGGGTAGACTGCAAATTACCATCCCAAAGGATTTCTGTACCCCCATTTGCTGTCTCTTGGAACAAACCACCAATGAAGGTTCTACCTGTAATGGGATCAAGAATCTCTGCAAAAGAAAGCTCCTTAAAGGATGGTCTTGCAATAGTTCTTGCCGCAGAAAAACGAAGGTTTTGAGACTCTTTAAGGTTCCAGACCAGGTTAAGTGTTGGAAAGAAATCCAAGTCATCCAACATTTCTACCAAATCATAATTTAGCGTACCTGTTTGGTTAGTTCCCGTGTAAAACTGATTAAACTGCTCTACCCGAAGACCCAAAATTGCTTTCAAGTTTTGTGCAGGGCTGGACTCAAACGATCCGTATCCTGCAATATTAGTCACATACCCTTCGTATTTGTTGGGGTTGTTTGGAATGAAATCTGGGTTGTAGCGAACCCCATTTCTATTCGTAGCAGAAAATAAATTCTTGTCGCTCAAGATGGTATTCGGATTTCCATCCAATACTGTAGTTCCTGTTGGAAACTGGAAAGATTGAATTTCGAAATCTCGGTATTTGAAGGTATAAGCTCCACCCATTTTGATTTTTGCCTCACGTGAGAATGCAGTTAGGTTTTTGGTCAAATCGATCTTCCCTGCCACGTTGTACTCTTCCAAACTTCTCCAAATTCGCGCCGGTAAGCCCACTTCAGAAGAAATGGTATTGGTAGGTAATCTAAATCGAGTAAAACGAATATCTGGATCCTCAATGGTGGAACGAGTAGGAGCAAGTTTCCAATTCACTTCCCAAGATCCTCCTTTGATAAAATGGCTACCTGAAAGCAAAATGCTAGAAAGTCCACGCTGGCTGTATTCTAGATTATATTGAGTAGCCTCAAAATTTGCTCCTAGGTTCGTGTTTTCAAAAGAGAAGATCCCTGCTTTGGACTCTCCATTCTGAAGGTGGAGTAAATTGAGTTTGTACTTGGAAGTAGTGGTTTTTAAGGCAATTCCAGCCAAGCCTCCTAAAAGCACATTGTTAACACCATAATCTCCCACTTGTCTTTCCAAGGTTTCCAATTCTGTTTCATTGGAATCAATCGGCTTTGCAAATAGGTTGAATTGTGCTCCTTGGTAAAATTCAGTTTCATTTTTGTAGGTCAAAGCGGCATTGTAACCCCAGGTAGCTTTTGGTCTTGCAATCTGATTGCCAAAGGAAAGTCCCAATCCAAAATCCATCATGGAGGTTTGAGTGGATGCACCTAAGGTTTTGTTAAAGCCTTTCAAGAATTGCTGAAACTCCTGACCTTTTGCACCGCCCGGATTTCCTACTACTTCGCCATATTGAGGAATTGTAGTGCTTCCTCCCGTTGGGTTGGCACGGGTACCGTCGTCATAACCCAACCAATCGGTCTTACCTCCTTGGTAGGTCAAGTAATTTTTGTTGAAGTGCATGGAAGGATTCACTCCTCCAGAAATGCTTACTCGGAAGGTTTTCTCTTCAGGAAAATCTTTGGTTTCAATATCTACCACTCCACCTGTAAAATCCGCAGGAAGCTCAGCGGTAAAGGACTTGGATACCACAATGTTGTCAATCACGTTGGTAGGAAAAATATCCATTTGGATGGTATTGCGGTCTGGATCCAAACCAGGAATATCTACTCCGTTCAATACGGTCTTGGTGTAACGATCACCTAGGCCACGGACATAGACGTATTTACCCCCTTCAATAGAAACCCCCGTTACACGCTTCACAGCAGAAGCAGCATCACCATCTCCGATCTGACGAAAAGTGGCAGAAGAAATACCATCCAATAAGTTAGGCGCATTTCGCTTCACCGACATCAAGGCAGATTCTGTGGTACGAATCGCAGCAGCAGATACGGTAACGGTCTCCAGTTCTGACTCCTCTGACTTCAGGAGTACATCGGAAAGCACATTCACTTTTCCAGACTCTACCACTACCTCGGTCAAGTTGACCGTAGCGAAGGAGATGTAGGAAATTTGAAGGGTGTACGCTCCAGGAGCAAGTTGAATTTCAAACTTTCCATCAAAATCGGTGACCGCACCGGTGGAAGTTTCCTTAACCAACACCGAAACGCCGTAAAGTGGCTCACCGGTGGATTCGTCAAAAATGGCACCACGGATGGTCCCGTTTTGGGCAAAAACAAAGCCCGTAATCAATTGAAATGCAATGATAAGGATTAGAATCACCAAAGGCTTCCACGGCAATTCTTGTTTTTTCTTGTTCATACAGCGTTTATTATTCGTCAATTTTTTTCTTGAAAAGGGAAAGAGAAGGATCCTTGCAAGACCTTCTCTTTCCCCAT
>CAYNIK010000271.1:0-2343 GCA_964397145.1 uncultured Limnohabitans sp. | reverse complement strand
TTGGTGTCCATGACATTTCCAATAAAGAGATAATCACCAAAGGGTACGGCTACAGATGCCCCAGAAAGCTGGTTTCCTGGATCTGTCCATACAGAACGTACCGTGGCGGCGCCTTCCTTTGGATAGGAAAGCGTGATCACCTCAGAAGGAGAAATGGGTTTTTTCCCCGAAGCATACGCAGCAAAAGTCAGTAGGTTGGGATGACAGCCAATCCAAAGGTTCCCCTCTTCATCCAATTCGATATTGTCTACTCCTGTTCCGGCAGGGATGTCTTCTACAAAGGTAAGGTCGCCATCAGGAAGCAGGGAATATACACCCACTGAGAACTCTCTCGAACTACTTACAAAAAGGAGATTTCGTTTCGAGTCAACTTGAATTCCATTGGGATAGGAAAGGTTTTCTGCAACAAGTTCGAATTTTTTTCCATCAAAGTAGCCCACAGAAGCAGCTTTCACGGCAAGGTAATTTTCGGCAAGTAGTCCCCATTTGCTGGTGTAGCCATGGTCATTGGTAAAGTAAAATGATTCAGGGCCCACCATCACAAGGTCGTTTGGACTAATAAGTTCGGGTCCTGTAATGGTTTTGAGGTGATGCAAAGTTTTCCCCTTGAGGAGAAAGGATTCAATGGAGTGCTTACCCTCCACATGATTGATGGCTAGAAGCCCATAGCTGACGCTATCGAGTTTGAATATACTTATTCCATGAGGATAGAATGGGAAATTGAGTTCAGAAGAAATCGGAACAGCTTCGAATTGTTCAGATCGAAGGTCTACCAGGTAAATTCCATGAGGACCCTCTTTACCTGCTCTATGTGCAGCTCGGTCATCAACAGAAAGCAGGAGGAAGCTATCTTCTCGGGCTATGGCAAAATCCTCCACGCCAGGTAGGTCAATGCTGCTGTGAATAATTCCAACCTCACTCTTTGCTGTGACTTCTCTAAAATACCCAGTGGTGTAAAAGGTGTAGAAAATAAAGCTAGCCACTAGGGCCAAGAGGATTGTCAGGGCTAGGAGAAATTTTCGCATACTTAAATATAAAAAATTCTGAGAAGATCTTTGCCTTTCGAGGTCTAGAGAAGTGTTTAAGTACTGGAATGAAAAATAGATTTTAGTTTTTTTCATCCGCCAATGTGGTTCACCAAATCCTGGTTTCTCGGAATTTAGTGGTGCTGTAAATCAGCTAGGCATTTCGGTAAAGATTTTCTATGTTTCAGACAGGTAATTCTTAGCCAAACACTCTAGCCATGAAAAAATTAGTTCTTTTTCTTTCCCTCTCACTCTTTTCTTTGGTGGCAAATGCCACCGAGCTCGTATCCCTCATCCAAACCTACCAAGCGGACCGTGGAGCTTTAGGCCGTCTGTATACCCATCGGTTATCCAGTGAATACTTCGCTCGGATGGAATCATTCAACAAAGACTATTTGAAGACCCTTCAGGCTCAGAATTACGCAGCACTATCTGAGGATGGAAAGATTGATTACCAGCTGTTTCGGAACTACCTCGAAAAGCAATTGGCGGAACTCGATTTGGAAAAGCGGGATTTCATGCAGATCCAATCCGTCCTAGAGTTTGGCAAGCCCCTTGAGGAATTTACGGTTGCTAGACGTAGGGCCGTTCAGCCCGATGCGCAAGCACTTGCTGCAAAATGGAATCAGGTGGCCCAAGCCTTAGACGCACAGCAAAAAGCTCTTGCTTCGAGTTCTAAATACGATTCGTGGCAAAAGGCGGAACTAGCTGCATTGGCAGTGGAAAGCTTGCACAAGGTGGTCAAAGAATCTTACGACTTTTATTTTGACTTTGATCCTGCATTCACCTGGTGGATGCCTGCCCCATGGGAAAAATTAGATGCCGGTATGAAAGCATATGCCAAAGCGCTGCGTGCCCACTACACCAACTCCGTGAAAGACGATGGATCTGGCATCATCGGCAAGCCGATTGGACGAGAAGCATTGGAAAAGCAGTTGGCTTATGAAATGATCGCTTACAGCCCGGAGGAACTCATCGCTGAGGCAGAAAAGCAGTTTGCCTGGTGTGAAAAGGAGATGCTCAAGGCTTCCAATGAATTGGGCTTTGGCAACGACTGGAAAGCGGCCCTAGAAATGGTCAAGAACACCTACCTACCCGCTGGCGCTTGGCCACAAGAAGTAGTAAGATTAGGAGAGGAGGCTATTGACTTGATGGTCAAAAATGACTGGTTGACTGTACCTCCTTTGGCGATTGAAACCTGGAGAACGAGCATGATCTCGGCAGAGCGGCAGCGAGTGAGTCCCTTTTTCCTAGGAGGGGAAGTGATTCAAATTGCCTACCCAACTTCTGAAATGAGCCATGAGGACAAAATGATGTC
>CAYNIK010000270.1:0-2349 GCA_964397145.1 uncultured Limnohabitans sp. | reverse complement strand
CCGGTCTACTGGTGCACCGCACCCAACAGGCCTATGGGGAAGAAGAAAACGCCTTGATCCAACTCCGGGATCAGTTGGGCAACTGGGTGGCTCCCGTACACCGCCTGGATCGAGCGACCAGCGGTTGCCTCTTATTTGCAAAAAACGAACAAATCCTTCCCTCACTCAAGGCCTTGTTTATGGATCGAGCGATCGAAAAAAGATACCTCTGTATCGTAAGAGGGATTCCTGCACAATCCGAAGGCCTGATTGATCATCCCCTCACCAGCGAACGCTCCGGTAAACTACAAGAGGCACAAAGCAAGTACCGTGTATTACGGGAATCCGAGCAGCCCTTTGACAGCACAGGGCGCTACCCTACGAGTCGCTACAGTCTCCTAGAAGTAGAACTCCTTACTGGCAGAACGCATCAAATTCGTAGGCACATGGCCCATATTCGGCATTACATCTTAGGCGACCGTAAGCATGGGGACAACAAGCAAAACACCTACTTCGAAACCCATTTTGGCTTGCAAAATCTACTACTTCATTCTTGGAAACTAGATTTTACTCCTCCTTACTCGACTGATCCCATTCAATTGATTTGTCCCCCTCCTGCTCATTTTTTTAATGTTGCAACACGCCTGGGTTGGAACCTGAATGAATTGAAGTAAAGAGCAGCATTGAATTCAAAATTTAATTTACTTTAGTATTCCATACTTTTCCCCACTATGAAAAAACACCTGTTGATTTTATCTGCTGTGCTTCTTGGCAGCTCTCCCCTCCTCGCTCAAAAGCAGGATGTTGAAAAAAAGTTTTCAGCAGAGAAAGCAAATTCTCAATTTACCTATTTGGCTTCGGATGAACTTAAGGGACGAGATCCAATTCGACCCGAAATGAAATTAGCCTACAACTTTATCGCACAAGAACTTGAAAAAGCGGGTGCAAAGCCTGTTCCTGGGGGCAATGGATACTACCAAGATATCCCTTTTAATTTGTCCTCTCCTCCTACCACCGGTTCGGTTCAATTGGGTAATTTTTCTTTTTCCCAAGGACAAAATCTCTTGGTATTGGATGGCCGCTCATTCTCAGGAAACTACGAGGTGGTAGATTTAGGCTTTGGATCAGCAGAAGAATTTGCAGGAAAAGACCTCAAAGGAAAGATTGTGATCACCAATGTGGGAGCACCTAACAAATTTAGCCCGAATCAATTGTTTTCGGAGGGCAGAGCAAAGGCAGTCCGCGCCAAAGAAGCAGGAGCCGTAGCCTTGATCGAACGATTCAATGTTCCTTCTGTACCTTGGCAGCTCGTATCGGGCTTTTTAAATCGCTCTCAACTGGGACTTGACCAAGGGGAAGCGAGCACGCTACCTTACCTCTGGGTAGAAGATGTGAAAAACCAGTTGACCGGCACCAACTTGGGAAATGCAACCCTTGCAATAGAAGGAAAAGTAAATCGCAAAATTGAGGGTAAGAATGTTTTGGCTTGGGTTGAAGGAACAGATCCTCAACTAAAAAATGAGTTCATCCTCCTTTCGGCTCACTACGACCACGTAGGGGTAGGAACCCCAGATGCTACAGGAGATTCAATCTACAACGGTGCACGAGACAATGCGGTAGGAACGGTAGCTGTGCTCAATGCAGCGCAGTACTTTGCCAAAAACCCTCCTAAGCGGTCCATCCTTTTCGCCCTTTGGACAGCAGAAGAAAAGGGACTGTTGGGAAGTGCCTATTTTGCCAATAATCCCTTGATTCCTTTGAAGCAAATCGTATACAACCTAAATATCGACAACGCGGGCTACAACGACACCTCCATCATCACGGTGATTGGGTTGGGTAGAACCAGTGCAGACTACTTAATCAACGAGGCGGTGGCCGAATTTGGATTGACTGCCAAAGCGGATCCTTCTCCAGAGCAAGGATTGTATGATCGCTCGGACAATGTCAACTTCGCGCGTAAGGGAATTCCTGCTCCCAGCTTTACGCTAGGATTTACTGCATTTGACGATGAAATCAATAAGTATTACCACAAGGCAGCCGATGAGGTGGAGAGTTTTGACATGAACTATGCGCAATTGTATTGGAAATCCTACATTCTAGCCACTCAAAAAATTGCGAATTGGTCCCAAAGACCACAGTGGACTGCTGGCGATAAGTACGAAGAGGTGAGTAAGAAATTGTATGGAGGGAAGTAAGTACCAAGTACGATGTACCAAGTACAAAGTATAGATTCAGATTAAGACTCGAATTCTAGTAAAAATTTTATCTATATAGGTCAGAAATATGCCTCCCGCAAAGGGTAAGCAAGATGATTAAACCACATAGGCACATAGATTTTTCTATGTGCCTATGTGGTTTTTTGATTTAAGA
>CAYNIK010000269.1:0-2357 GCA_964397145.1 uncultured Limnohabitans sp. | reverse complement strand
ACCTTTGCTTGGGACGAGTGGGTGAAAGCAGAATTGATTGTTTTTGGAGACTCCATCGTGCACCATCTGGTGAATGGCGATACGGTATTGACCTATTCCTTTCCTCAAATCGGGGGAGGAGTAGCCAACCGCTACAATCCATCCCTTAAAGTCGATGGTATGCCTCTGCGTTCAGGCTACATCGGTCTTCAAAGTGAAGGGCAGGGGGTGCTTTTTCGAAACCTAAAAATTCGGAAATTGAAGTAAACCTCCCGACCCCTGAACTTTCAAGAATCGGGAGGGGTACCTTATCCCAATTGGGCCAAACTTGCTTCTAGGGCCTTGATTTTTGCTTCCGCATCGGCCTGCTTTTTCCGCTCCATTTCCAATACTTGTGCAGGAGCACCAGCCACGAAGCGTTCGTTGCTTAATTTTTTCTCTACCCCAGCCAAGAAGCCTTTGGTATAGTCCAGTTCCTTTTGGATAGCCGCTTTTTCCGCTTCCACATCGATAGAGTCACCCATAGGGATGAAGCATTCGTCTGCTTTCACCACAAAACTCATGGCCTGCTCCACTTTATCGCCAAACTGGAGCGAGGAAAGGTTGGCCAGCTTGATCAATACGGATTCAAATCTGCTGTACAAACCAGGGTTCTGGGTGCGGATGGTCAAGTCAAGGGCTTCTTTAGGAGACATGCCTTTGGAAGCACGGAGGTTTCTGATCTGAGATACCACCTCAAACACTTGTGCGGCATCTTCGGTAATCTTAGCATCGTATGGTTTGGTTTCTGGCCAAGCCGCTAGGATCAAGGAATTTTCAACAGAACGTTCGCTGATCTGGTGCCACAATTCCTCCGTAATGAAAGGCATAAAAGGATGAAGGATCTTCAAGATGTTTTCAAAGATCTCCAAGGTCTTGTCGTAGGTGGCTTGGTCGATGGGCTGCTGGTAGGCAGGCTTGATCATTTCCAAGTACCAGGAACAGAAGTCGTCCCAAACCAATTTGTAAGTAGCCATCAAGGCATCTGAAATTCGGAATTTTTCGAAGTGCTCGTTGATCTCACTCAAACTTTGGTAGAATCGCTGTTCAAACCATTCAATGCTTGCTGCATTGGCGGTGCCATCGAGTTTTGGATCTATTTCCCATCCTTTGACGAGTCGGAAGGCATTCCAGATTTTGTTGGCAAAGTTTCTTCCTTGCTCCACGAGCTTGTCGTCGTAGGGGAGGTCATTTCCCGCAGGGGAAGAGAAAAGCATGCCTGTACGCACACCATCGGCACCATACTGTGCAATAAGCTCGAGGGGATCTGGAGAGTTGCCCAAGGACTTGGACATCTTACGACCGAGCTTGTCGCGCACGATACCCGTGAGGTACACGTTTTTGAAAGGCTTCTCGCCTAGGTATTCGTATCCAGCAATGATCATACGTGCCACCCAGAAGAATAAAATCTCCGGAGCAGTGACCAGGTCATTGGTTGGGTAGTAGTAGCTGAGTTCTTGGTTGGGCTTGCCTGTAGTGAATACGTCCGTATCAAATACGGATATAGGCCAGAGCCAGGAGCTAAACCAAGTATCGAGCACATCTTCATCTTGCCGGAGGTCAGCGAGGGTATACTGGGTACCGTACTGGGCATTTGCTTGGGCCAGTGCCTCTTCTGCAGTTTTGGCTACTACATATTCTCCGTTGGGGAGGTAGTAGGCCGGAATTTGATGTCCCCACCAAAGTTGACGCGAAATGCACCAGTCGCGGACATTCTCCATCCATACGCGGTACATGTTTTTGAACTTGGGCGGGTGCAACTGGATGATGTCCTCCATCACTGCTTTGAAAGCGGGCTGGGTGATTTCATCCATTTTCAGGAACCATTGCATGGATAGCTTCGGTTCGATGACTGCATCGCTCCGCTCGGAATGCCCCACATTAGAGGTGTATTCTTCCACTTTCTGAAGTTGTCCTGCTTCTTCAAGTAGCTTTCCAATTTTCTTACGCGCAACAAATCGATCTTCCCCTACCAGTAACTGTGCTTTTTCATTGAGCGTACCGTTGTCGTTGAGGATGTCAATGACTTCGAGTTTGTGCTTGACGCCGAGTTCGTAATCGTTGAGGTCGTGTGCAGGAGTCACTTTGAGGCAGCCTGTGCCAAACTCCATGTCCACGTAGCTGTCTTCGATGATTGGGATGCTTCGGTTGATCAATGGAATGATCGCACGCTTTCCTTTCAGGTGGGTAAATCTCGGGTCGTCTGGATTGATGCAGATCGCCACATCCGCCATGATGGTTTCTGGGCGCGTGGTGGCGATGGTTAGGAATTGATCTGTAGTTCCTTCGATGGCGTAGTTGATGTAGTACAACTTAGAGGCCACCTCTTTCATGATCAC
>CAYNIK010000268.1:0-2361 GCA_964397145.1 uncultured Limnohabitans sp. | reverse complement strand
GTGTCACCAAAAGGAAGGTGCCTGCAAGGGCAAAAATCAAAGCCAAATATTCTCCAAGTACCGGCCAAGTTTTCGTTTTGAGGGCATAAAAAGCCAAGACAAATACAGGCCCAATGTATTGCAAAATGGTTGCTGTGGCCGCATTGGAAAGGGAAATGCTGTAGAAATAGGTGTACTGCACGGCTACCATGCCTAGGATTCCAAAGAGCAAAAGTTTGCTCGCGTTTTTGGGAGTTTTCCAGATCGCTACCGCTGCTTTTTTCTCTCTGGCAATCGAAAATAGGACCAGCAGCGTACCCGCTAGCAACATGCGCCAAGTGACTAGCCAAGCAGGGTCTACCCCCTTGCTTTGAAATAAAAATTGCGCACAGGTTCCTGAGATACCCCAAAAAATGGCCGAGGAGATAGCCATTAAAAATCCGGATACTTTTTGATAGGAACTTGACTGCATGGGCAATTTGTTCGACGAATATATCGCTCCAATTTGAGAAATGGTATTCCCTTGCGCAAGATTTCCTTGATGTTCGCCCGGATCTGGTCTTGGTAAATCCCGTGCTATTTCAGAACTTCCCCATTCTTGATGGATCAATTCATGCCAAACGTAGCCACTAATCTTTTCCCTGATGAATCCCTCACCTTCCGCTAGAATTGCCACTCATGAAGACGAAGAGGCCCTTTGGGGAATACTAGAACCCATGGTCCGACAGGGAGGAACCTATGTTTTTTCATTAGATAAAACCCGGGAATCGATGATGGGCTACTGGATGGGGACTGATAAAACCACTTTTGTGGTAGAAAAGGAAGGGGTAGTGGTAGGTACCTTTTACCTAAAAGCCAATCAAGAAGGTTTGGGTGATCACATCTGTAACGCAGGATTTGTAGTATCTCGGAACGCGGAGGGGCAGGGTGTGGGACGGTGGATGGGCGAATTTGCGCAGGCAGCAGCCAAATCCCGTGGATTTCTAGCCATGCAGTTCAATTTTGTAATTAAGTCCAACCAAAAAGCGGTTCATCTTTGGAAATCCCTCGGCTTTTCGGTGATTGGGGAGATTCCAGAAGCATATCGTCATCCAGAGTTGGGTCTCGTGTCTGCACTGATTTTTCATAAAAAGTTATAAGTTCATTGTATTTCGAACCGCTCAGTTCTTCCAATTATGTCTCTCGATCGCCGAAGTTTTATCAAATCCACCCTGCTTACTAGCTGCTCCTTTTTATTGCCTCAGGCAATTCTAGACTTGTGGGCTGGAGAGGAGCAAAGCCTTCGATTGGGTTTGATTACGGATCTGCACAAAGACATCATTCACGATGCTGATCTTCGGCTACAAACCTTCTTAGACACCCTAAAAGGCGCACCTCCACATGCCAAAATTCAATTGGGGGATTTTGCCATTCCCAAAAAAGAAAACCAGCCCTTTATTGATTTATTTAATCAAGGTCCCATTCCTTCTCTGCATGTGATGGGAAATCACGATTTGGATGAGGGATACACAAAGGAGCAGGTGATTCAAACTTTCGGCATGCCGGCAGCTTACTATGCCCAGGTGATCCAAGGGATTCGGATTTTGGTATTAGACGGGAATGATCCAGGGTCCCCGAAATCCACTGCTGGCTATGCCTCCTACATCGGTAAAGCCCAGCAGGACTGGTTAAATCAAGAATTGACAAATTCAAAAGAACCTGTTCTGATCTTTTCTCATCAACCCATCGCAGGAATCTACACGATTGATAATGCTGCCGAGATTCAAGCCTTGTTGAGTGCGCATGCCAGCAAAATCATCCTTGCCATCAATGGACATGCCCACGTAGACCAGTTTCTCAAAGTTGGAGGCGTATCTTATTTACACTTGAATTCGGCTTCGTACTATTGGGTAGGTGAAAAGCATAGCCACTTGAGTATGGATGCCGCTACCCATGTCGCCTATCCTTCCTTGTCACGAACCTGCCCCTATGCAGAAGTGCTTTTCGGAATTTTAAACCTAGATCGAAAGGAGGGAAAACTTACGCTAACTGGTAGAAAAAGCAGTTGGATTGGCCCTTCCCCTTTGGAATTGGGATACAGCATCTTATCCAAAGCCGAGCAAGAGCTTTACCTCCAACCGCGAATTTCCGATCGAAAGATCAGTTAATTTTTAGCAGGCAAACTTTCCAAAACAAGTCGAATTAATTCGGCTTTGTCTCCATTTGGAATCCAACGAGTTACCACTAACAAGTCATTTTCTGGATCCACGTAGATCATGTTGGTACCTGCGCCTAGGTGGAAGAATGCGGATTTGGGAGCAGCTGGAATCTGCTTTTGCTCCAAGTTCAGGTAGTAATTCATAAACCCATAGTCAGGCTGTACAGGAGTAGGGGTTTTGGAAA
>CAYNIK010000267.1:0-2365 GCA_964397145.1 uncultured Limnohabitans sp. | reverse complement strand
TACAGATGTGGATTCCACGATCATTGACCAAATTGGCCTTGATGACCTCGTAACCGGCTGCTTTCAAAATTTCAGCAACGGAATATCCCAAGAAATTATTTCTGAGGTGCCCGAGGTGCAAGGGTTTATTGGTATTGGGAGAGGAGTACTCTACCATGACTTTTTGCCCATTGCTTGGAAGCTGACCAAAATTTTTGGAGGTATATACTTGTTTGAATAAACTGATCCATTCCTGCTGTGCAACAACCAGATTCAAGAATCCTTTGACCACATTAAAATCCTTCACCGCGGGCACATGTGCTTTCAGGTAGGTGCCCAGTTGTGTTGCTGTCGCTTCCGGGCTCAATTGGGATTGTTTGAGAAATGGAAAGACCACGAATGTGTAGCTTCCCTCAAACTCTTTTTTGGTGGGAGCCAAACTGAGTTGATCTAGGGCAACAGTCGTTTGGAAGCAGGAAGTAAAAGCATCTTGAATGCCTTGGAGGATGGAATCTTGAAAATTCATGGTTTTGCGTTTTACCCAGGGAAAGCATCATAAAATCCATTGCATCGCATAGGACTTAATCAAAACAATCACTTGATAGGGCGAATTTAAGACGGCTTCTTGTAAAATGCGGCACCTGCTATCATTTTAAATGAAAAAGGGCCTGAATGAGGGGTGGAACAAATCGCTGAGCGACTTTTTAGAGCTCCAAATGCTATTAATAGTGATTGACCAAGGACTTGGTTGTAATCTCAAGTACTTCGAAGGCGATTTCCGCCATGGTATTTTCACTATCAAGAGTGGGATTTACTTCCACAATCTCCCAGCAGCAAACCCGCTTGTCCTTGATCAGTTCTGCATTCAGTTGGATGGCTTCTTCTACGGTTAGCCCATTCGGTACGGGTGTGCCTGTTCCTAAAGAGATGGATGGATCCATGCTGTCCACATCAAAGGAAATATAGAGTTGATCGCAGTCTTTTACTAATTCCAGAGCTCGTTTGGCAACTTCTAGAACTCCCAGCTCACGAACCATATCCGTGGTAAAATTGGTGATTCCAAAATGCTCTATTAAGTAATCTTCTGGTTCCTCCGTGTCGCGAACAGAAATGTACACAATGTCATTTGGGTGAATTTTTGGGGAATCGCCTCCAATTTTTTTAATCCGGTCCCAAAAGGCCCTTGTTTCAGGTGCCGGTTGATTTTGTTGGCACTCTAGATTGTCCAAGTGTGCCGCCATGGCCAATGGCATTCCGTGCATATTCCCGGAAGGGGTAGTGTATGGGGTATGTAGATCGGCATGTGCATCAATCCAAATCACACCCAAACGCTTGTCAGGATGTGCACCTTTTATGCCCATGATGGTACCGGCTGCGGTGCTATGGTCACCAGCTAAGACGATGGGAAACTTCTTCTCCAGTCGAAGGGACTCAATGGTGGAGTATACATTTTTGACTACTTGATAGACGCCATCGATGTAATTTGCATAGGGATGTTTATTTCCTTTCCAAAGAAAATTATTGGCATCGGGGACGCTTATGGGTTCGAATTGGGAGAAAAAATTTGACTTTTTGTCTAGGCTGGCAATCTTGAGTGCATCTACTCCTAAACTTGCTCCTCTGGTTCCGGCTGCAATCTCCGAACGAACCTCTACCAATTTAATCTTACGCATCTCTGGGGTATAGTTGGGTTTTCTTTCGTAAAGCTAGGTAAAATCAGGCGCAATTCGAACCTAGTTGTGAGCATAGTTTTGAATTAGAAGCAAGTGAAAAACGAGGTTTGTCAGCTTGAATACGTGTTAAAATTGAGCTTACCTCTAGTAAAAAAAGGATTAAAAAACAGCTATCGTGTTAATTAGGTTTTATTAAAATAAGTCCTCCTAAGAATTTGTGGTTCAAAACTTTGGTAACCGTTAATAAAAGCGCAATTTTTGCAGCCTTATTTACTTGCTTAGCCCATTTTGGTAGATGAATAGATACATTGATTTGATCCAACAAACCTTTGATTTTCCAACCAAGGAATTCACGGTAGAAAATAACCAGTTGTACTTCAACGGGGTAAACTTGATGGAGATCATAGAAACCTATGGCACTCCCTTGAAGTTGACCTATCTACCTAAAATTTCGGAAAACATTCAGCAGGCCAAGACCTATTTTGGAAAGGCCATGGAGACGCATAACTACCAAGGGAAGTATACCTATTGTTATTGCACCAAGTCCTCGCATTTTAGTTTCGTGTTGGATGAGGCTTTAAAAAATGACATCCACATCGAAACCTCTTCCACTTTTGACATTCCCTTAGTGCGAAGTTTGTATGCCAAAGGAAAAATCCGAAAGGATACCTTCATCGTGTGCAATGGATTTAAGCGAGAAAAATACAAGCAAT
>CAYNIK010000266.1:0-2373 GCA_964397145.1 uncultured Limnohabitans sp. | reverse complement strand
GCCGACAAGAAACTCTGGGTAGACGAGATGATGAAAGACGAGTTGGGCATGATGCGGGATTCGAAAAGCCCCTTAAAAATCGGGATGGCCACCTTTGCTTCTTTCCTTTTAGTAGGTCTAATTCCACTAACCGTGTACCTCTGGAATTTTTTCTTTCCTACCCCGATCAACCTCTTTTTCTGGACCAGTTTACTCACCGGCCTGGCCTTCTTTTTGGTAGGTTGGCTCAAAAGTGCGGTCAACCAAACCTCTGCATTGAGAGGAATTTCAGAAACCGTACTCTTGGGACTTTTGGCAGCTGTGGTGGCTTACTTCGTAGGAGACGTGTTGGAGCAGTTTTTTATGTAATTGAAAAAGTCAACAGACAACAGACCACGGTCCACAGCTCTCTTAATTTAACTTCAAAACTCATTTTTAGTGGTGAGTGGTGAAAAATCGGATAGTTGAATTTAACAGACTAGCGATTCTCCACCTTCCCACTAGACCTTTTTTTACCCAATTCGAATTTCTGCTCATTGGCCGCATTGGTAGCCGCTGCAGCCAATTCTGATGCATAGAAATGGGTGGATTTGAAGTAATTGAGCCGGGCTTCCGATTCTCCAGTTGCTCGCTGCCATTTTTCATTTTTATATAAGTTGACCTGATCTTCATGCCACTCCAGGAGTTCATCGTAAGGCCCTCGAGCAGCTATTAGCTTGACAAAAATCGGAGCGGTTTCAATCGCTATAAAGAGCAAAACCAAAAACAATTCTGCGGTAGCCATGGCCTCACTTTCTTCAGTAAGTTTGGCTAGCCCGTCCATTCGCGCAGCAAAGCCATCGAATCCATCGATGCCGGGTAGCTGTTTCTCAAATTCCAATTGCCGCTTGGCTCGAAATTCTTCGATCTGAGCATTCAAGTCCTGAATTTGTGCCTCATTTCGGATAGAAAGCGCTTTCAATTCCTCTTGCGCGGCGTCCAACTGCTGCTCCTTTTTCTTTGCATTCGTACCCAAGCCTACTACCCCACTGGTGCTTGCTGTTTTTTCCCCAAATCGCTCTGCATCGTACTCTTGCTGCAACTTATCTCGGTAGGCGCGCGCTTGATTTACTTCTACTTTTAGTGCTTCCTTTTCAGTTTCCAAGGCCTGGATTTCTGGGAATCCTTTGGCTAGACTGTCCTTGGACTGCTTGATGAATTCGATCTTTTGCTGATCCAACTTGCGATTAATTTCCCGCTCAAAGAGTTTCAATTCCAAGGGCTTTGAGATCACCACAGCCAGAAGCAGGGCCAAGAACAATCGAGGAAGGGCTAGTTTCCATTCCGACCAACCTTTCTCTTTTTTGCGCATACTAGACACGATAAATCGATCCAAATTGAAGACCATTGCTCCCCAGAGCAAAGCGAAAAACAGCGCAATGACCCAGGATTGAAAAACGGTATAAAGCGCATAAAACCCCGCCAAAGCGGCAAACACACCTGTAAAAAATACGGTTGCACCAATTCCCAAGTACTTGTTGGACTCGGTGGGCACTTTTTGAAGGATGCTGAAATTTGCACCACTGCAAAACCAGAAAAATCGAGTAATTACCTGCATGTAGGAGATTGTTATTGGTCTTTGTGGAACGAAGCGAAAACGCTACCAGAAATTTATTTCGCAAGAATTTTGCTTCAATTCAATCGCAAACTGGCCTAAATCAGTGAAAATGATTGAAAACTGTTTGTACCCCACACCAACTTTCCACGGAAACAAATCCCAGAAATGTTCATTATCGTTCATGAATTTGATCGGTTTCGACTCACTATTTTTTAGTAGGTTTGATTGATGAAAAAATCGATTTTCTTTTTTCTAGTTTTTGTAGGCGCCTTACGTGTAGGATTTGCTCAGCAGCATCCTTTTGAGGCCGAAGTTCGCCTACTTGGGGCACGTTTGGATAGTTTGGGCTGGAATCCAGGAGGAACGGTGGTTACAGGGAGTTCCACAATCAAACTTTGGCAAAGTCTTACGGAGATTAGTTCAGGAGAAACAGTCCTCAATACCGGTTTTGGCGGATCTAAGGCTGCTGATTTGGAGCGGTATCTTTTTCCCTTAGTATTAAAATTTGACCCAAAGCGAGTCTTTATCTACGAAGGAGACAACGATCTCTGGGCTGATGTACCGGCACATGAGATCTTGACTAGTTTGAAGCAAATTGTAGCTCGCGTTCACTTGGTGGATCCGGGAACAGAAATTATCCTCATTGGCGCAAAGCCAAGCCCGTCCAGATGGGAGAAAAAAGAGAGTTACCTGTCATTTAATCGGCTGTTAAAGGACTATTGCGATAAAACCGAACAGGTTTCTTACCTCGATACCTGGAAGGCATTAACAGACGCACAAGGCAATCCGAGGCCTGA
>CAYNIK010000265.1:0-2374 GCA_964397145.1 uncultured Limnohabitans sp. | reverse complement strand
GTGACGCTAAAAAACTCCTTTAGTTTCAGAAGCAAGCGTTGAATAGCTGTCTCATCCAAGGAAATTAATTCCCGAATGTGAACAGGTGCACTTTTATGAGATAAACTGATGACTCGAAATTTGGTCTGCATCACAACTTACTAAGCCCGCAAATTTAACATAGATAGCTTCCTCAAAAGTTTCTTTCAATCAAGACTTGTCTAATTTAAAATCAATCTAAATAATAAAGTCCCAACACCTTTTTCTTTCCTGTTGCATGGAAAGTTTAAAGTGCTTAAATTCATTTTATTGTACTTTTTAGACTTGAATTCATGCGTCAAAAGCTATTTTTTTGGCTTAAAACCCACCTGGGGTTTTCTGCTAAAGAATCTAGAGGTTTTTTACTTCTGATTCCTTTTTTGGGTTTGTTGGTAGGGGTATCCCAAGTTCTTGCTTGGGCCAAAGACCAGAATGCTGAGAAGCTCTACCGGTATTATTTGGATCAAGTGGACAGTTTGGAACGGGCGGGAGTCCACTTACAAGCATCTCCTTTGCCTACCTTCTATTCAGCGGATACACTCAAGCGTTCGCAGTCATTCAAGGTTTCGGAGCGAATCCAACGCTTGCCATTTTCCGAATCCGACTCTGTGGTCTTGCAAATTGTGCCAGGCATTGGCGCCTTGACTGCGGGTAGAATCATTAAGCATCGGGAAAATTTAGGAGGATTTATTCAAGTAGCTCAGCTGAATGAAGTCTATGGACTGAAGCAGGAGACCATTCCTGTCATTTGGGAGTATTTTGATTTTGATACGGTTGTACCACGGAAACTTGAAATCAATTTGCTTTCAGTAGAGGATTTGGCAAAGCATCCCTACATCAGTTACCAAGAAGCCAAAGTCTTGGTGGCCTATCGCTTGCAACATGGTCCTTTTGACCAGGAGAAGGACCTGCTTGAAATTAAAATCTTCAAATCAGCATGGGTGACAAAAATTGGTCCCTATCTAAATTTTAACCACGGGAAAGAAAAGGCAACCAGCGATTCTCTAGGATTTCAGTAAAAAGGGCTATTTTGCACTTGAAAACACCGTTTTTCGTTGTGATATCCCTACCTGAACTCAATTTTCCACCGATCCAACCTCAACTTCTCAAGGAAGATGGCAAAGTCTATATTTATGATGGATTGCGGAAAAAACACCTATTGCTTACCCCCGAGGAATGGGTTAGGCAACACTGGATACACTTTCTAATTGACCATCAGGGATTTCCGAAAGGTTTGATTGCAAGTGAAAGGGGGTTGATTTACAACGGATTGCAGAAAAGGACTGATTTATTGATTTTTGATCGACAGGGACTTCCTTATTTTTTGATTGAGTGCAAAGCACCAGAGGTCGAAATCAATCAAAAGGTACTCGCCCAAGCCATTGCCTACAACCAGACATTGAATTGCCCATTTATTGCACTCAGTAATGGAAAAAGGCACATCATCATGGGTTTCGAAGAAGGGGAAGGGGAATTTATACAACAATCGAATCTGCCTCCCATTCCAAATTGAAAATAAAAATAGGATTTATGTTTGTTTTTTTTTAACTTTTATATTATTTTTTAGAAAATAGTATATCTATGCAAGCTACAATTTCAAATACTCCTTGTGAACTTTGCGGGTCTAGAAAGAACTCCCTGTTTTCATCGCTTCCGGATTCCCAATTGTGTGCTATTTCTGAAGTGAAGAACCTTATTTCTCATCGAAGGGGTCAGATTCTTTACTACGAAGGCACCAAGCCTCTCGGTATTTTTTGTGTGAATGCAGGAGTGATTAAGGTGTATAAAACGGCTTCAAATGGGAAGGAACAAATTTTGTATCTGGCCAAGCAAGGGGACTTTTTGGGTTACTCCGCCCTTTTAGGAGAGGAGAATTACTCTAATTCTGCAATGATTCTAGAGGATGCCAAAATTTGCTTCATTCCTCGGGAGGCATTTTTGGGCTCGATGATGAAGAATCCTGAATTTTTCAGAAAAATCACCAAACAGCTCAGCCATGAGCTTGGTGTCATGGAGGAAAAACTAACAGATGCTTCCCAAAAAACTATTCGAGAGCGACTTGCCTTTTTATTACTTCAATTGGCTAATACCTACGGCGTAGATGGAGGGGGACACCAGCGAATTAATTTGATGCTTACTCGAGAAGAACTAGCGGGAATGGTAGGTACGGCTACGGAATCCGTGATTCGCTTACTTTCGGAATTTAAAAAGGACGGTTTAATCGAATTGGAAGGAAAGAAAATTCTCATCAAAGACAAAAAAGGCTTGGCTCGTCTTTCAGATTTTTATGCTTGAGGAGAACTTCGAAGTTGAAAATGTGTTTAATTAAAAAATCTTATTTCATGAGCCGAGTTCG
>CAYNIK010000264.1:0-2376 GCA_964397145.1 uncultured Limnohabitans sp. | reverse complement strand
GCAAAAAAAACTTCCCCTAAGCTAAAACTTAGGGGAAGTTGCATTATTCAAGAGGTTATTTCTACTGAGGGGACTTATTCAGCTTTCAAGATGGTAACGATTACTTGGTTGCCGCTAGTCTGCAAGTAGATGTTTTGCGTGTCGTTCTTGTAGACAATGTATCCTTGTTCAGCGGATTCAACTTCATCTTTTGTCAGACCTTTGATGGTTTTTTCGATGGCTTCTAACACTTGTTCAGCCTTGTCATAACCTCTGCCTGTTAAGTCGATAGTGTAGGCATAGCCTTGAACTGGAGCCGAAGCATTGAATACGGATACAGTATACCAGCCATCCGGCACTTCTACGTGTGAACTAGCCCAAACAGAGAAGTCTAGGGTAGCATCATTGGTGATTGCTACGTCTTCCAAAACAGTATGTTGGGTTAGGTATTCGTTGAATGCGTCTTCGGTGACGTTCAATTTGGTGATTACCTCTCCTAAGGTATTCGAAAGGGTCAATCCTTCAGGTGAAGTCAAGTTGATACGTTCTACGATAGGAGCGATATTGAAGAAGTCAGTTTCAACGCTTTCGTATTCTGAACTTCCATCCAAAATGTAGTTAAGCATGTCTGTAGCAATCCCGTCGTATTGTGGATTGACAATGTACTTTCCTTCAGGATCAATAAAGCCTACCTTTTCTCCGCTCAATACGGCTGCGAAGCCACTTACAAAAGGAATGGCAACTTTAAACTGGGGGTTGATCTTGATTTTTCCTTCTTTATCCACATAGCCCCAAGTTTCACCAACTTGTACTGGAGCAATATCATTTCCATTGAAGGTCATGGCAGTTGCGAATTGAGGATTTATCAAAATCTTTCCATCTTTTGAAGCCCATCCCCATTTGTCACCTTGTTGAATGAGGTATAAGTCCCCATCTTCTCCCATTTCATCAAATTGTGGGTTGATGATGTACTTTCCTGCCTCGTCAATGGCTCCTGCTTTATCGTCAAATTCTACCACAGCTTGACCGCCAGAGAATTTTTCAGCTTCATCAAACTGATAAGAAATGGCAATTTTCCCCTCGCTGTCGATGTATCCCCACTTCCCGTCTTCATTTTGTACCGCACATTTTCCGTTAGAGAAATTACCTGTTGATGCAAACTGTGGGCTAATCACTACTTTACCTTCCTTATCCACAAATCCCCACTTCACTTTGGAGTCTTCGGTGACGCTAAACGCAGCAAGTCCTTCTTGGAAGATTTTTACTGTTTCGGCATCTTGCAAGGTGATGATTACTTCTCCCTTGGTATTGATGGCCGTAGGGGCTCCATTGTCAGATACAACCCATGCGATGTCTTCCGAAAACACAGTGGCTTCTTTGTAGGTAGGTTGAATGACATACTTCCCTTCCTCATTGATAAATCCCCATTTGGCCTTGTCTCCTGTGCTTTTTACAAGAGCCATTCCATTTCTAAAAACGGTAGCAGAGGAAAATTGAGGATTGATTACAATTTTTCCTTCTTTGTCGATGTATTGGAATTCATCTCCATTTTCTACTGGGATCAAGGTGATTTCTCTTCCTCCTCCCAATCCGCAGGATACCAATAGTCCGCTTAAGAAGACTAGGGTTAAAAATCCGGATAATTTTTTCATGTTGTTTAAATTTAATGTGATTACTATAGCTCAATCATTTGTTTGCTTGTTCCTTAGCTTACCTTTTTCAGGCAAACATTTTACTACTGCCCATAACCATGTAAGGACTTTTTATCCAGGCAATTACCTGCAAATTTATATTCAAAAAATTGGTTTTGCCTATATTTTAACTAATAATCTTTTGAAATAAACCGTTTTTAGGGAAATATGTTTTATTTGGCGAATAGTTGTTTTAAATCCTCGACAATTGACTAGTTATATAAAAGGGAGGAAATTTTTCTATAGTATAGAAAGCCCAGTTTTTTGAAGGGGGTTGATTCTATTCCCTAATCATTAACACAGGCACTGATTTGTTCATTACCAAATTGGAATATAAATAAATTAATCCTTTTTATTTCTAGGTTGGTAGTTCCCTGTCGCAAGTATTTAGAAAAAAATGGTAGTGAATTACTATAAATTGTCAACTACTCAATTCGCAGGGTTGCTGAAAATGTTGTCGAATTTTAGCTAAATTTTAACTTTGTTTTCATGCTTTTATCGCTGTTCCCCTCGCTCTCAGAAAAAGAATGCATCGCTATTTGGTGCTGCTGTGCAGCCCTGTGGCTGCTCTGGGTCCTCAGCGATTGGTGGAGCAAAGGCAAGTCTACCTCTTCAACCCAAGCGGTTCGGGTTCCCAAGGTAGTCTTTGCTCGGGAGGTGATTCGTTGGTGCATGCTGCACTTGGGTCTTCCAAAGGGGAAGAGGA
>CAYNIK010000263.1:0-2377 GCA_964397145.1 uncultured Limnohabitans sp. | reverse complement strand
TTTTTTTTGTGAGGCGTAAAAGCTCCAAACCAACGAAATAGCAAGCCTTTTATGCCTTTCTTACAAACTCGGATTTAAGAGCCATAGAGCCAAAACCCTCTATTTTACAATCTATGTTGTGATCTCCTTCAACAAGGCGAATGTTTTTCACTTTTGTCCCTGCCTTAATGGATTTGGGAGCTCCTTTTACAGGCAGATCTTTTACGACCACTACCGAATCCCCATTTGCTAAAAGTGCTCCATTGGCATCTTTAACCTGTAATTCCCCGGATTCAGAAGCAACTTCATCGCTAGGGTTCCATTCTAATCCACAGTCCGGACACACCATCAAAGCATCTAAAGGATACGTGTATTGGGAGCCGCATGATGGGCAGGGTGCTAAATTTTCCATGGGCCGAATTTAATCAGATTAATTACCTTTTTAAATAGTTATCATAAGTAATAATTATGTTTTTTGATTAAGGTGAGGTGAAAAAAATGAGGATATCTCCTATTCAATTCGGATTGATTTGGCCCATTCCAACAATTCGGCGCCCAAATCCAGCTGGAAACCCACTAAAATTCCATCAAAAAGTAACAAAAAGGCGGCTTGTAAGAGAATTGATTTACCAAATCCAATCCATCGCTCTTTTTTCAAGCGAAGCCCCTTTTCAATCAAGAAAAATCCAATAGCCATGTATGCAAGGTCTAGAGCGGAATTAAAAAGCAGTACTTTTTCGATTTGTTGCTGGGCTGTCAGCACCTCCCAAAAACTTACAACCAACGAAATCTGGCTTGCCTGCCAATAACCATACCCTGCAATCCCCAGATTCACCAAATTCCAGTACCCATTCATCTGGTGAAAGGCCTGCACTTGGCCTCGTGTCTGAAAGCTAGCAATGGTCCCAACTAACAAATTGAGTATCGCCCAAGATCCCAGAATCCACATCCCCTGCCGGTTGTACTCCAAACGGGTCGAATTGAAAAACTCCAAAGCAGCTGAATCCTGGGCCATTGCAGGTAGCGAAAGTGTCCCAAATAGAAGGAGAAGAAAAATGAAAAAGCGTGGTGACATGCAGTAAACCTACAAAAAATCTCGAAAGTTTGAACTCATAAGATAGTATGCAGGGTATTCCAAAGCATTCGTAAACCAAAGAAACAAATCATTAATCCAGCAAATACCTGTAGTGCCTTTCGAACTTTTAAGGACATCAAATGGGCCAACTTTTCCGCAAGGAAAGCCTTCGCCAAGTCAAATCCGAAGACAGTAAAAAGTAAGGCCGCATAAAAAAATGCTCTGTCTGCGATTCCCCAATTTGATTTAATCGATACCATACTTGCAATGGATAGCCAAAACAGCATGACGAATGGATTAATGCCATTGATACCAAAACCTTGCATCAACGCTTTACCTTGATTCGCTAGGGAACTAGGGGTTTCTTTTGGTAAATCGGTTATTTTTTTTCGAAAAAAACGGATACCAATACTGATTAAAATTAAGCCTCCAAAAAAACCAAGGTATTGCTCCACATTTGGAATAAAAGTCAACGCCTGCACACCAAAGTAGGTCACTACGACATAAACCAAATCACTCAGAAAAACACCAAAGGCAAGAATGGCTGACTGCTTAAACCCATGATCCATGCTCGTGGTCACCAAGGCAAAAAATACAGGGCCAATCATCATGGAAAGCAATAGCCCCATCTCTAATCCTTCTAAAATCGCAGCAAACATCTTCAAAAGTACCGCCTCTTCGGTTATATTTGAATTCATTCCGATGAAAATTTATCCATGGACATCCAAGCCAACCTTGAACAGGTTAAAGAATCATTTCGAAATCCAGACTGCCTCCTGATTGCTGTAAGCAAAACCAAGCCCTTGACCGATTTACAGGCAGCTTACAATGCAGGCATTCGTGATTTTGGAGAAAATAAGGTGCAGGAAATTCAGGCCAAACAACCTGAGATGCCAGCCGACACCCGCTGGCACATGATTGGACACCTACAGAGCAACAAGATCAAATACATCGCTCCTTTTGTCCACCTCATTCATGGCGTAGATTCCTTCAAACTCCTGTTAGAAATTGATAAGCAGGGAAAAAAAATAAATCGAGTCATACCCGTATTGCTTCAGATTCACATTGCAACCGAAGAAAGTAAGTTTGGCTTTGACCAAGAGGAATTAGATGCCATGCTCACGAGCTCTGAATTTGCAAACTTGACTCATGTTCAAATCCAAGGATTAATGGGAATGGCCACATTCACGGAGGATTTGGACCAGATTCGATCCGAGTTTCGGGGGTTGAAGCAGCTGTTTGAAGCATTAAAAAAACGATCCCTACCCTCCTTTGTAGACCTCAAAGAACTCTCCATGGGCATGAGTGGGGATTACCAAATCG
>CAYNIK010000262.1:0-2397 GCA_964397145.1 uncultured Limnohabitans sp. | reverse complement strand
GAAACTGATCCGCCTCCTCATCGTAGTACTGGGCAGTGGACTGCTCTAAAAACTCCCCCTTCTGGTACAAATTCGTAAAAAATTCTTGCGCAGTTTCGTGATGGATAGGTGCAGAAGTACGAGAGTAATGGTTGAAACTAATTCCAAATTGCTCAAAGCTCCCCTTCATCATTTCATGGTAATGATCCACCACCTGTTGCGGTGTCTTTCCTTCTTTTGCTGCCTTAATCGTGATCGCTACGCCATGCTCATCGGAGCCACAGATGTAGGCAACATCCCTACCTTGGGACCGCAAGTACCGTACATAAATATCAGAAGGAATATAGCAGCCTGCAAGGTGACCAATGTGAAGTGGTCCATTTGCATAAGGCAATGCTGAAGTTACGGTATAGCGTTTAAATTTCGTTTCGCTCATGTGGGTGTCGTATCGCTTCTAGAAAAAACAAGTTCTTTTTCTAAAACCAGACAACAAAGATAGAAAATTCAAGGGAAGCCTGTAACCGAAGAGCAGTATAAAATCGGTTCAACCGCAATTCTCCAAAGAATCGGAATCCACTCAAAAAAATGAAGGCATAATTCACTTCAACCCGCAAATTCTTGAGCCTTAACCCTTATTTTTACCTTAGAAATTCTAGCCTTCCATGACTCACTCTGAAGCCGCACAGCGTATCCAAGAACTTTCCCAGCAGCTCAATTACCACAACCAGCTGTATTACCAGGAAAGCCGTACTGAAATCACCGATTACGAATTTGATCAACTTCTGGAAGAGTTAATTGGACTTGAAAAAGCATTTCCTGACCTACTTCAATCCGATAGCCCGAGTCAGCGTGTGGGAGGAACTATCACGAAAGAATTTCAGACCGTTGCCCACGAATACCGCATGCTTTCCTTGGGCAATACCTACACTACGGAAGAATTGGCTGCCTTTGACGAGCGTGTGATCAAGGGTTTAGGCCATTCCAACTACGAGTACTTCTGTGAATTGAAGTTTGACGGAGTCGCCATCTCCTTGGTCTACGAAGGAGGCCAGTTGGTTCGGGCGGTCACTCGCGGAGATGGCACCAAAGGGGATGATGTTACTGCCAATGTGAAAACCATTCGAAATATTCCTTTATCCCTGCCCTACCCTAATGTTCCTAGCAAATTCGAGGTTCGCGGTGAAATTTTTCTCCCCTTAAAAGAATTTGAAAAACTGAATGCTGAGCGCGAAGCCAAAGGGGAAGCCTTGCTTGCCAACCCACGGAATGCGGCATCAGGGACACTCAAAATGCAAGATAGCAGCGTGGTGGCCAAGCGCCGTCTCAATTGTTATTTCTACCAACTCCTAGGAGAGAACCTAGGTGTAGATCAACACGACCAAGCCATTCATTTATTGGAAAGTTGGGGCTTCAACGTATCCCCCACTTACCAAAAAGCAAACACCATCGAGGAAGTCTTCGGATACATCGCATCTTGGAAGGAAAAACGCTTTCAACTTCCCTTAGATACGGATGGGGTCGTAATTAAAATCAACGATTACCAACAGCGTGAAGAACTTGGGTTTACAGCTAAAAATCCACGCTGGGCCATCGCCTACAAATACAAAGCAGAAAGCGCGGAGACAGAGTTGCTTTCCATCACCTACCAAGTAGGTCGTACGGGTGCCATCACCCCAGTCGCCAACCTTGCTCCCGTGCTCCTAGCAGGCACCACTGTCAAGCGGGCCTCCTTACACAATGCGAATGAAATCGAACGCCTCGATATCCACGAAGGAGATTTTGTCTGGGTAGAAAAAGGAGGGGAAATTATCCCAAAAATTACAGCTGTAAATTCTGAAAAGCGCAGAGTAGGTGCCTTGGCCATCACTTACATCCATCACTGTCCCGAATGCGGCAGTGCCTTAGAACGAAAAATCGGGGAAGCCAAGCATTACTGCCCCAATGCGGCTGCTTGTCCTCCACAGATTCTAGGCCGTATCGAGCATTTTGTCAGCAAGCGGGCCATGGACATTGACTCCATGGGAACAGAAAGAATTCGGGCGTTGATTGACCAAGGATTTATACGAAACTATGCCGACATCTACAGCCTAGATACCAAGCAAAGCGAACTACTCGGGCTAGAAATGAGTCAGGATCAATACGAACGGGAAGTCAATGGGCTGCTATACATCTCCTTAGACAAAGTATTGTTTGCGCTGACAGAGGGAATTTCCCTGAAGCAAATCCAGGACTTTCTTCTTGAAAACACGCATCTCCCAATTCGGGATCGGATCCGGGCTTTTCAAGCGCAACTGAAAGTATGGAAGAAAAAAGTGCCCTCCAACGTAGGCATGGTGGACTTTTTACTCCAAAACTTGACTACCCATGCCGACTTGATGAAAGTGGAAGATTACATTCCTGTGGCGGTGGTTTTGGAAA
>CAYNIK010000261.1:0-2404 GCA_964397145.1 uncultured Limnohabitans sp. | reverse complement strand
TAAGCACCATTAAGGCTTGAATCAAACCTTCACCAGACACCCCCATGGGCTTGTAGCTTCCTCGATTAAAAAGATGGCGCATCGTGATGTACAAACGCTCGATAGCTGCTCTGGATTCTTGTGCTCTTGTTCTGATCATAGGTAAGTGTTAAGTTGATTCAATAGGAATTGCTATAAATTACTAACCGATTTGGTACAAGGTAGGTATAGTTTTCCCCCTTTTACTAGCACCCGTGTAGTGTCAAAATTCTGATAAAAACCTAGACTTTAAATCACTACAAAAGGGTTAAATTCTTCAAAATTACGATTTTTTTCTTGAAACTAAAGCATAGCCATTCCTCCTGCTGTTGTGCTAGATTTGGATCCCTGTTATCCAGAACTGATTTGGGTACTTTAAGACCCAATAGTCCTTTCTATTTACGCAACAAGTCACCAAAGAGCTGTTGGAGTTTCTCCACCTTCGGACGAACTACAAATTGACAATAGGGCTGCTGCCCGTGCAAGGCATAATAGTTGTGATGGTAATCTTCAGCCAAATAAAAATTAGAAAATGGCGTAATTTCAGTCACAATCGGTTTGGTGTACACCCCGGATTGATTCAATTCTTCTTTAAGGGCCAACGCTTTTTCTCCTTGAGCGGCATCTGTATAAAACACTGCGGATCGATACTGAGGTCCTACATCAGCACCTTGACGATTTAGTGTCGTGGGATCATGCGTTGCCCAAAAAACTGCCAGCAGGTTTTCAAGAGTGATTAGTTTGGGATCAAAGGTAACCTGAATGACTTCTGCATGCCCTGTAGTTCCTTTACAGATGGCTTCATAAGTGGGTTCAACTACGATCCCACCTGCATATCCAGGCACTACAGATTTCACGCCCTCCAAACGCAAAAAAACAGCTTCTGTACACCAAAAGCAGCCTCCTCCCAAAATAACTAATTCCAAGCCTTCAGGACAATTCAATTCTGTTTTGGGAAGCAATCCGTGTGTATTCATGACTTTAAATTTAAAATCTAAACGATAAAAGGGGCCTTTGGTTCAGTTTAAAACTTCCAGAAAGATGTAGTTGGAAAATGAAATCAGTAAACATCCTTGGTGAATTGACTTGAAGTTTTATTTTTGGCTATCATTTGGTTCCAATAGCAATCACCTGAATTCCCAAACTTACCCAGCTATTGTACCACTAATCCTTTAAAATGTATTTTAAAAATAATGTTTGCAAGAACACACCTTGCAATTTGTAGTTTGCTAACTAAAGTTTAACCAATTCAAGAATGAACAAACAATTTCTAAAGGCAGGAATGCTGGGATTGTTGGTAGCAGGATGGCTCAATCAATCTGCTTGGGCGCAAAGTGATCCTACGGGCAAACGTAGGGTAACCAGCACCTATGCCATCACCAATGCCACGGTATTTAAGGCTCCTGGGGACCCAGGAAGTAAAGCCACAATTCTCATCAAAGATGGAGTGATTTTGGGTGTAGGCAATTCACTTGCTCTACCCAAAGAAGCGAAAGTAATCGCAGGCGACTCCCTATTTGTCTATCCAGGATTTATCGATGGAGCAGGAACTATGGGTATTTCCAAACCCAAAGATGTGGAACGGCCGAAGGATTTTGTTTCTTCTACCCCACCTGATGAAGTGGCTGGAATCACTCCATGGAGAATGGCTACAGACTCCTATTCAGGAGCAAGCACCCAAGTAGATGACTGGAGAAAAGCAGGCTTCACACTTAGCCAAGTAGTTCCTGATGGCGGAATGCTTCCTGGAAAAACCGCCCTTGTGCTATTGGGTGAACCAAAAACCAATAATTTCTTAAAAGCAAATGCTGCAATAGCAGCTAATTTCAGAAGTTCGAGAGGCATGTATCCCGCTACCTTGGCTGGCGTAATGGCCAAGTTTCGAGATATTTACCAAAATACTGCTTTGGTAATCGAACACGAACGCCTGTTTGCTTCCAACTCGGGCGTAAAAAGACCTCAAGCAAGCCCTACACAGACGGCATTTATGCCAGTAGTTCAAAAGCAACTTCCGGTGTTATTCACTGCCGGCTCGGAACTTGAAATCCGACGAGCAATTGCCCTGCAGAAAGAATTAGGCTTCAAGTTGATCCTTACCGGATTGGAAAACTACGAATCTGTGATTGATGTTATCAAATCTTCAGGTACTCCAGTATTGATCAAGTTGCAGGTTCCTGACGACAAGTCCATCAAGTCACAGAAAGCAGATGGAATTACCGAAGCCACAAAGGCTCAATACGAACGGGTAAAAGAAGCTTATGATAACGCCTTGAAGCAAGCTGCTCAGTTGGAAAAAGCGGGTATTTTGTTTGGATTCAGCACAGCAGATGCAAAAGCGGCAGATGTTCAAAAGACGTTGAAAACCATGATTGACAATGGATTGAGT
>CAYNIK010000260.1:0-2408 GCA_964397145.1 uncultured Limnohabitans sp. | reverse complement strand
GAAAAGTAGGAATCATTACTGGAGCGCTCGATGAAAATTCCATCGCCTGGAAAACCGCGCTAAAAGTAAAGGAACAAGGCGGAAGATTTGTCTTGACTAATGCGCCCATTGCCATGCGTATGGGGGCCATTAAAGAACTTGCTGAGGAGTGCAATACCATCGTCATCGGTGCAGATGCTACTGTGGTCGAGGATATTGAAAAGTTATATGCCGAAGCAAAGGAGTTTTTAGGTGCAGATTTTGACTTTATGCTCCATTCTATTGGAATGTCTCCCAACATTCGGAAGGGGAAGGCTTATGGTGACCTCAACTACGATTGGGCCATGAAATCCTACGATGTGTCCGCAATTTCTTTTCATAAAATGATGCAGGTAGCCGAGAAAATGGACGTCATGAAGGAATGGGGTTCCATTGTTGGGCTTTCTTACATTGCTGCTCAGCGTATTTTTCCTTTCTACACCGATATGGCAGATGCCAAAGCCTTGTTAGAAAGTATTGCCAGAGGCTATGGTTATCGTTATGGTAAGTTGAAGAAGGTACGTGTCAATACGATCTCTCAATCTCCTACGAAAACTACAGCTGGAACAGGTATCGGAGGCTTTGATTCGTTTTACAATTTTGCGGAAGCGCTTTCTCCACTGGGCAATGCCTCTGCGGATGCTTGCGCAGACTATATAGTAAGTTTGTTCTCAGACCTGACGCGCATGGTGACCATGCAAAATCTTTTCCACGATGGAGGGTATTCTTTTACGGGGATTTCAGAGGAAATCATGGAAAAATTCAAGGATCTGTAAAATGCCAATTGTCGACAACAGGGGATGCATGTATAAATCTTACTGCTAATTGATTGGATAAGTTTTTGCTAAGTCAAGGGATTCAATCCGTTTAACAAATTAAAAGCCCCGTTCGTACGGGGCTTTTTGTTGTCTCTACTTAGAAATGGAATTCATGAATCTTCACTTTTTTACCACTATCCGAAGAAAATAAAGGTTGAAGTTCAAGATGGTGGGCGGTCGACTGAGGACCGTCGTCTGTCGACGATTTGAGTAAATCATAAAAATATTTTTTCATTTCTAGATTTCACCTAACTTATACCCTTCATGAACCCCAATCTTCTATGTTGAAAAAAATCGTTGTACTCGGTCTTGCACTCGTTGCCACAGCCACTTGGACGTTTGCCCAGATCATGCCTTCCCCGGCACGAGCAGAAGGGGATGGGCCTTACGAGAAATTGATTATTCGTGGTGTCACGCTTATTGATGGTACCGGGGCGCCACCTTTGGGACCTGTAGATATTGTGGTTGAGAAAAATCGCATTACGCAAATTCAAGCAGTAGGCTATCCTGGTGTGCCGATTAACGAAAATCGGCGCCCTAAAGCCGATGATAAAACCAAGGTCATGGACTTGACGGGACATTATTTGTTGCCAGGTTTGATTGATATGCATGGCCATATCGGTGGCAATGGGCAAGGTACCCCAGCTGAATATGTCTTTAAATTATGGATGGCACATGGCATTACTACGGTTAGAGATCCATCTGCAGGCAACGGTCTTCCTTGGGTCCTGGAGCACAAGCGTAAGTCAGCAGCAAATGAGATAACTGCTCCACGAATTTTGGCCTACACCGCCTTTGGCATGGGAGCTAAAGCACCGATTACTACTGCCGAACAGGCCAAAGCATGGGTGAATGAAAACAAGGCTAAAGGTGCTGATGGAATCAAGTTTTTTGGCGCCAAGCCAGAGGTGATGGAAGCAGCTATCTCCGAAAATAAGCGTATAGGCTTGCGTTCTGCCATGCACCACCAGCAATTGGATGTGGCGAGATGGAATGTGCTTCACTCTGCACGAGCAGGGCTTACTTCCATGGAACACTGGTATGGACTTCCTGAGGCCTTATTTACCGACCGTACCATCCAAAACTTCCGATTGGATTACAATTACCAGAATGAGCAGCATCGTTTTGCAGAAGCAGGTAAACTTTGGCAGCAGGCTGCGCCGCCTTTTTCCGATCATTGGAATAAGGTGATGGATGAGTTGGTAGCTTTGGACTTCACCTTAGACCCTACACTTAACATTTACGAGGCCAACCGTGACTTGATGCGTGCGCGTACTCAAGAATGGCACAGTACTTACACGTTACCTTCACTTTGGAGATTTTATGCACCGAACAGACAATCTCATGGCTCCTATTGGTTTGATTGGACGACGGAAGAGGAGGTATTGTGGAAAGACAATTACCGTCTTTGGATGACCTTTGTCAATGAGTATAAAAATCGAGGTGGAAGAGTGACCGCAGGTTCTGATTCTGGATTTATTTACCAGCTGTACGGTTTTGCGTACATCCGTGAGCTAGAAATGTTGCGTGAGGCAGGATTTCATCCTCTAGAAGTAATTCGTGCCGCCACCA
>CAYNIK010000259.1:0-2418 GCA_964397145.1 uncultured Limnohabitans sp. | reverse complement strand
GAGCGTCTCAAAGAAAAACTCTTGGAAGAAGAGAAAATCGTAGACCTCGTTGTAGGTCCCGATGCCTACCGAGACTTGCCCAACCTAGTAGCTACCGCAGAGGATGGACTCAAGGCAATCAATACCTTTTTGTCCCGCGAAGAAACCTACGGGGACATCTCACCTGTTCGTCTGAATTCGAATGGTGTATCGGCATTTATCTCCATCATGCGGGGATGTGATAACATGTGTTCCTTCTGTGTGGTGCCCTTTACTCGAGGTAGAGAGCGAAGCAGAGATCCAGAATCCATTCTTGCTGAAGCGAGAGACCTTTGGAGCAAAGGATACAAGGAAGTCACCTTATTGGGCCAAAATGTAGACTCTTACAAATGGTCTCCTGAAGAAAACAACAAGGCCCGATTGAATAAAAAAGAAGGAGAAGTTACTGAGGTAGTCAACTTTGCCAATCTATTGGAACAAGTGGCTCAGGTAAATCCAATGTTACGCGTTCGTTTTTCTACCTCCCACCCTAAAGACATTACCGATGAAGTGTTGCATACCATCAAAAAGTATGACAACATCTGTAAATACATTCACCTTCCTGTGCAGTCAGGCAACTCTCGGGTGCTTGAATTAATGAACAGAACTTATGACCGAGCTTGGTACATGGATCGGGTACGTGCTATTCGAAACATCCTGGGCGAAGAATGCGGGATTTCTTCCGACATGATTGCTGGCTTTTGCACCGAAACAGAAGAAGAGCATCAGGACACCTTAAGTTTGATGGACTTTGTGAAGTATGACTTCTCCTACATGTTCTACTACTCAGAGCGTCCTGGTACCCTTGCCGCCAAGAAATATGCTGATGATATCCCCTTGGAAGTCAAAAAAAGAAGGTTGGCCGAAATCATCGAAAAGCAAAGCCAAATTTCTCATGACCGGAACCGATTGGATCTTGGAAAAGAACAAATCATTTTGATCGAAGGCACCTCTAAAAAATCCGCCGATGAAATGAGAGGTAGAAATTCTGCTAACAAAGTAGTGATTGTTCCTGGTGAAGGATTGAAACTTGGAGATTACGTGCGGGTGAAAATCACCGAATGCTCTCCTGCCACTCTTTTTGGGGAAGTCCTTGAAATAAATCCTTCCACAATATGATTACGGCGCAAGAAATTCAAAGCGTCAAGCAACGGTTTGGGATCATAGGACATAGTCCCCTTCTCAATCATGCCATTCAGGTGGCCATGCAGGCAGCCCCTACGGAAATGACCGTACTGATTACTGGAGAAAGTGGAAGTGGTAAGGAAAGTTTTTCCAAAATCATCCATTCGCTCTCCCTGCGTAAGCATGGAAAATTCATTGCCATCAACTGTGGCGCCATCCCAGAGGGCACCATCGATTCTGAATTGTTTGGTCACGAAAAAGGCTCCTTTACCGGTGCCCATGAGGCTCGAAAAGGATATTTTGAAGTTACAGATGGGGGTTCAATTTTCTTGGATGAAATTGGCGAGATGCCCTTGGGAACCCAAGCCAGACTCCTTCGCGTATTAGAAAACGGGGAATTCATCAAGGTAGGATCCTCCAAGGTGCAGAAGACCAACGTGCGCGTGATTACCGCCACCAATGTCAACTTGATAAAGGCCGTAGAAAAAGGGAAATTCAGAGAAGACCTCTATTACCGACTGAATACCGTCCCCATTTTTGTGCCTCCATTACGGGAGCGCGGGGAAGACATGTTGCTACTGTTTAGAAAGTTCACCGGTGATTTTTCGGAAAAGTACCATGTCAAGCCGATTACCTTGGATGCTGCAGCTCAGGAAGTATTGCTGCGCTACCCCTTTCCCGGCAATATCCGTCAGCTTAAAAATATAGCAGAACAAGTTTCGCTACTGGAAGAAAGCCGTGAGGTAGATGCGCTTACCTTGTCGCGCTACTTGCCTGAAGCCTCCACACGATTACCCTTAGCATTTAAAGGTGGAGCTGCAGAATCCATGGATTTCTCGGAACGAGACATCTTATACAAGGTCCTTTTTGACATGAAAAAGGACATGAATGAATTAAAAAAACTCATTCTGGAATCTTACCAAAGTGGGGGCATTAATTCCTCTTTGATCCAAAAGCATCAAGGACTATTTGAAGATATGGACGCAAGTATCCTCCCCAAAGAGGTTCCTGAGACGCAATCTCAGTTTACTATGCCGTTGATGCTCGAGTCAGGAAGTAAAGAAACTCCGATTGAGGCCAATTACGAGGAAGAAGTGATTGAGGACATCGTCCATGAGGAGGACGACAATTCCCTTTCCTTAGAGCGAAAGGAAAAAGAAATGATTTTAAAGGCGCTTCGAAAGCACAATAACAAACGAAAGTATGCGGCCAATGACCTCGGAATATCCGAACGAACGCTCTATCGAAAAATCAAACAATATGATATTGAATAGA
>CAYNIK010000258.1:0-2420 GCA_964397145.1 uncultured Limnohabitans sp. | reverse complement strand
ATGTAGGAAGCCTCATTAGCTCCCGTTCTCCATACGACGTTGTAAGGAACCAAGTCACCCCAGATCGTTCTTCCTTTGACGGAGGGCGATCCGTATTGCACTTTGATGGTTTTTCCAGCAACCTGTCCTTCTTTGGTCACCAATGGACTTGGGCGCTTTTCTGGAGCAGCTTCAGAAGTCTGTTCCTGAGTCTGAGTAACAGTCGATTCTTCTGATTTGGGTTGACAAGCCAAGGTGAAATAAAAAGATCCAACCAAGATCAATCCTAAGTAGTGCTTCTTCATAGATTAAATTTTAGATGTACTTTGATTAAGTAAATTTAGTAGAAGGAATTAAAAAACAGTACGAGTTAATACGTTACAATTTACTAAAGGTTGAAAACTTTAACGAGGAACCCAATTCAAAAATCGCATAAATCTTTAAGTCCCTTTTAAAAGAACTAGTTTTCGTTTTTTTTGGATAAATTTTTCTCATTTTTGGAAGCCAAACCGTGTACCTCACCGCTGACTGTTACAAATGAAATTTATTACTGGGCTAGTTTTTGTTTTGAGCCTGCTAGTTTTTGGTAGCGTATTCATTTCTCCAGAGGTGTTTCCCTATGCTGGATTACTGCCCTTCTTGGTTCCTGTAGCCCTTATTGCGAATGCCTTTTTATTCTTCATGCTTGCTTTGGCCTGGAGAAGGCTGGCTTTCTTTCCCTTACTTTGCTTGGCCATCGGCTACAAATTTTTACTGATTACTTTTCAATTTCATCCTAAAAATGAAGAAGCGAAAGGACTGAAAGTACTCAGTTACAATGCTCATCTTTTCAACTATAAAAATCCACCCACTGGAGAAGAGGACCCTACCGTTTTTTCTTGGCTTAATGAACAAGCCGCTGACATCAAGGTCATTCAAGAATTCTACCAAGACTTTACAATAGAGAGCAAGGATGCGCTAAAGTTTTTGAGCAAAGATGGAGAGTTGAACTATACCTACCATCCCCTCCGTGGAGAAGCCAAGCAACGATCCTACGGAATGGCTATTTTTTCCAAATACCCCATCGTCAATGAAGGGGTGGTATTTGATGAAAAAAACAACAACGGTGCCATTTTTGCGGATATTGAAGTAGGCAAAGACACTATTCGAATCTACAATGTCCACTTGGCATCCATGTCTATTGAAGCTGAAGCCTTTGAAAATTACGACAGCGCCAAGCAAGTATACAAACAGACCCTAGGCAAACTTCACCTGGGCAGTCTCAAGCGCGCACAGCAAATGAATATTCTGGAGGAGCATTACAAGAATAGCCCCTACCCAGTCATCTTGATGGGTGACTTGAATGAAATCCCCTACTCCAATGCCTACTTTAGGCTAGCTGAGTCCCTTCAAAATGCGTTTGAACTCGCAGGTAGAGGCTTTGGATTTACCTTCAATCGCATCCTATTTTTCTTGAGAATAGATCATATTTTCGCATCTCCCAGCCTAATCCCCTTGCAATTTAAAACCCATAGTGAAGTGGACTATTCGGATCATTATCCTGTAGCAGCTACCTATACTTGGGATGGGTTTAAACCCTAATTCATGGTTGAATTTGAATCGTAATTTTTGACGATTTATCCCAAATTTCGACCTAATCTGGGCTTTACCCTAGTAAAAAAATTAGGCCAATTCCCTAACTTGCACCTGTAGCAAAAACATCAGCCTTATGCAGCAATACCACGATTTGATGAAACGAATCCTTTCCGAAGGAGTAAAAAAAACCGACCGAACAGGAACAGGAACCATCAGTGTTTTTGGGCATCAAATGCGCTTTAACCTAGCAGATGGTTTTCCTGTGGTCACCACCAAAAAACTACACCTTCGCTCCATCATCATCGAATTGCTTTGGTTTTTGAGAGGCGAGTCCAATATCAAGTGGTTAAAAGAAAATGGCTGTTCGATATGGGACGAATGGGCCGATGAGAATGGAGATCTCGGTCCGGTTTACGGGTACCAATGGAGACATTGGCCAGATGGAAAAGGGGGAGAAATCGACCAGATTAAAAACCTAATCCACCAGATCAAAACCAAACCCGATAGCAGAAGACATCTCGTAAGCGCTTGGAATGTGGCCAATGTGGATGAAATGGCACTTCCTCCATGCCATACGCTTTTTCAGTTTTACGTAGCAGACGGAAAATTGTCCTGCCAACTCTATCAGCGCAGTGCGGATGTATTCCTTGGAGTTCCTTTTAACATTGCCTCTTATGCGCTCTTTACCATGATGGTCGCGCAAGTTTGTGATTTGGAGCCAGGAGAGTTTGTACACACTTTTGGTGATGCGCACTTGTATCTGAATCATTTGGAACAAACTGAATTGCAACTGAGCAGGGAGTGCAGACCTCTTCCCACCATGAAAATCAATCCGGCAGTGAAAGACATCTTTGCCTTTACCTACG
>CAYNIK010000257.1:0-2422 GCA_964397145.1 uncultured Limnohabitans sp. | reverse complement strand
GCCCTATCCTTTGCAGGTTCACAGGAGGAAAGACTGCAAACCAGTGCTTCCAATCTTGCTACGCGTAAGTTGGGATCACTGGAAGTAAGTGCCATTGGCCTGGGTTGCATGAATATGGTGGCTGGCACCTACAATCCCAATCCAGACAAAAAAGAAATGATTGCTCACTTGCGGAAGGCAGTTGAACGAGGGGTCACCTTTTTTGATACAGCAGAGGTATATGGACCTTATGGAAGTGAGGAATTGGTTGGAGAAGCTCTTCAACCCTTCAAAGGGAAAATCACCATTGCTTCCAAATTTGGATTTGAAATTCAAAATGGAAAGCGAATGGGTAGAAATGCCCGACCTGAATCAATCAAAAAAGTTATTGAAGGCTCCTTGCAGCGTTTGCGCCTAGATGCGATTGATCTATACTACCTTCACCGTATGGACCCCACAGTTCCTGTAGAAGAGGTTGCTGGTGCTATCAAAGACCTGATTCAAGCAGGAAAAGTGAGGCATTGGGGGTTATCAGAAGTTTCTCCCGAAACGCTAAAAAAAGCACATGCAGAGCTCCCAGTTACTGCACTTCAATCGGAATACAACTTAGCTGAGCGGGTGGTTGAAAATCAGATCCTAGACACCTGTGAGGAACTAGGAATCGGCTTTGTTCCCTGGGGACCAACCCACCGGGCTTTCCTAGCAGGCCGTTTCAATGAGTACAGTCGATTTGATAGCCAGGACCGCCGCTCCCAACTTGCTTTCTTCTCTGCGGAGGGATTTGCCCAAAACATGCCGTTTATGGCAATAATTCGGAAATGGGCCGATCAAAAGGGAGTTACCCAAGCCCAATTTGCTATCGCCTGGCTATTGGCTCAAAAGCCCTTCATCGTCCCAATCCCTGGAACTACCAGCCAGCAGCACCTAACTGAAAACCTAGGCGCCCTATCCGTGAAGCTAACTTCTTCCGAATTGGCTGAAATTAGAGCAGAAATTGAAGCTTTTAACCTACTAGGCGTTCGAACTAAGGATTCTGCTTTTGTGGACCAATAATCGACTAGTTCTTTTCCAAATTGGCATTGATTTTAGAATCGGCTTCCATTTGATTACCCGCCCAAACTCCTTAGATTAACTTAAAAATTTTCTCACCATGGCAACATTTACCCTCAACATCAACGGATCCTCCAGGCAAGTGGATGTGGACCCGAATACCCCAATCCTCTGGGTCTTACGAGATCACTTGAATTTGGTGGGCACCAAATTTGGTTGCGGGATGGCACAGTGCGGGGCTTGCACCATTCACTTGGATGGCGCAGCAATTCGCTCCTGCTCCCTTCCTGTGTCCAGCGTGGGGAGTTCCGAAATCACCACCATCGAAGGCCTTGCTGAAAAAGCCGACCATCCTGTACAGCAAGCTTGGATCGAACACGACGTACCTCAGTGCGGCTACTGCCAAGCAGGTCAGATCATGTCTGCGGCTGCCTTGCTTAAAGAAAATCCAAGTCCAACCGATGCAGAAATCGAAACTGCCATGCAGGGCAACCTCTGTCGTTGCGGTACTTACCTCCGCATCAAGGCAGCCATCAAAACCGCATCTCAAAACCTCTAAATCAACTCCCATGGCAACTTCAACTACTAAATTGGACCGCAGGTCATTTTTGAAAGTCTCTGCCTTGGCAGGTGGAGGGTTGGTACTCAGTTTCAGCTGGCTTGCTGGCTGCAAACCTACTCCTGAACAAGCCTTGACGCTCCCCAAGGAATGGTTTGAATTGAATAGCTACATCAAAATTGGAGAAAATGGGGTAGTCACCCTGTACTCTGCCAATCCAGAATTTGGCTCCAACATCAAAACATCCATGCCGATGATTTTGGCAGAAGAGCTAGATGTAGATTGGAAAATGGTGCTCGTCGAACAGGCAGACTTCTGGCCAGAACGCTACCAGCGTCAGTTTACCGGAGGTAGCCAAGGCATTCGCCAAGGTTGGACTCCCTTGCGTACCGCTGGAGCTACAGCCAAGCAACTCCTGATTAATGCAGCTGCCCAAACTTGGAAGGTACCCGCTTCAGAAATTACTGCGAAAGCCGGGCAGCTTGAACACAAGGCTTCCGGCAAAAAAGGAGGCTATGGGGAATTTGCTTCCCTAGCTGCTACCCTTCCTGTCCCAGAAGAAGTGACACTCAAAGACTCCAAAGACTTTACCTTGATTGGTACATCCAAGAAAAATGTAGACTTGGAAAAAATCATCAGTGGCAGTCCACTCTTTGGGATTGATCACCAGGTAGAGGGCATGAAATATGCCGCCATCGTTCACCCACCTGCCTTTGGCATGAAGCTGGCCTCTTTTGATCCCTCTTCGGTGACTTCCCTACCTGGAATCCAAGACGCCTTTGCCATTCAGCTTTTCAAAGAGGATTACGTTCGTAATTTCTTTGATACGGCTAC
>CAYNIK010000256.1:0-2432 GCA_964397145.1 uncultured Limnohabitans sp. | reverse complement strand
GTTCCTCCACCCTTCAAGGTGATTTCCACAGGCGCATTGGTTTTCCAGTGACCTCCTGTAAAATCAGGGATATCGATGGAATTGGAACGGTTGGCTACAGACCACTCACTCATCGGGGTGATGCAGCTCCATAACGCAGCATCGTACACATCCTGATCTAGCGGAAGCCCATTGCGCAAGCAATCGATCAACCTCCAATCCATCATGAAATCCATGCCCCCATGTCCTCCAATTTGCTTGGCTAGTTCGCCTACCTTTTGGACAATCTCGGGCGTGTATTTTTCTTTAAGCGCCATCATTTCATCTTCCTTCATCCAGCTGTGTCCTTTGGCCACTTTTTGTTCAGGATATTTTTGAGCATAGCCCTCGGTACCACTCACCACATGCAAGCGAGAATACGGACGAGGTGAAGTCACGTCGTGTTGAATCACAATGCTTTTCCCAAGTTTAGTTTTGACCACGGTGGTATTCATATTGCCTCGATAGGTCTTTTCTGCATAGCCATTCCAGAAAGAATCTTGCTGGGCAAGCTCCTGGGCTTTTTTCTGCATTTGAAAATCATTTGAAGACAAAGAGGTCAAGTAATCCATCTGATCCCCACGGTTGATGTTCAAAATCTGGCAGATGGGCCCAAGACCATGGGTGGGATAGAGATTGCCATTTCGGAAGTTCTCCTCCAGTCTCCACATGCCTTGATATCCCTTGTCCTTATCGAAGTTGAGCCAAACTAAATCGTGAATGTATGCTCCCTCCACGTGCACCACTTCGCCAAAAAATCCCTCACGAGCCATTTTCAAGGTCATCAACTCAAAGAAATCGTAGCAGCAATTTTCCAGCTGCATGCAATGCTTTTTGGTGCGCTCGGAAGTTTCCACCAGCTGCCAGCATTCTTCCAAGGTTCTGGCTGCAGGCACCTCCACGGCGGCATGCTTGCCTGATTCCATGGCATATACTGCCATAGGCGTATGCCACTCCCAAGGAGTCGCGATGTAAATCAAATCTAGATCGGGGCGCTCACACATTTTTTTCCAAGCATACGGCGAACCCGAATACAATTCAGGACGATGGATGGTTCCTTCCAAAGACTTTTTTGCCTTCTCCGCACGCTCAGGAAGTAGGTCACACAGGGCTTTGATCTCTACTCCCTCGATTTTGCCCAGACGATCTACTGCTCCTGGGCCACGCATACCCAAACCCACAATCCCTACCCGTACAGTAGCTAGTTTAGGAGCAGCAAAGCCCGACATGTTAAAGGATTGCACGCGAGAAGCTCCATAGGAGGCTTCCAAAGGCAATACCTTCATGGAGTCGGCCAAGGCGCTTCCTGCACCAAATAATCCTAGACCTGCTAGTCCAGTAGTCTTTAAAAATTCTCTTCTACGATTCATAGGGATATGCTTTTTTGGGTTTGCATCCCCTAGTTACTAAAAAATCAAAAAAAGTCCCTACCGCCAATCTAAAAAAGACACAAACCCTTAGTTTTCCGGAATTGCAGAAGTGCGGATGTTCTCCAAATTGATTTCAGAAAGCTTTTCCAAAGCCCCTTTTTCATACAAATACTGCATGGAATCCAAAGGAGTAGCCTTATTCGCCGCTTTCAGATTGATGTAATCCTGAAAGCGAATTCCTCCTACTTCGCGCGCCTCCCGAACTTCTCGGAAACGCACCCCTCCTCCATCCGTATGGTAGTTGTAGGCCAGGTAATCCATTCGGGAATCTTCCACCCCAAACCAATACAAAAATTCATCCTCAAAATGCTCCCCTCCACCTTCAGCTTGAAAAGTCACTTTGACCTGGTGGTACTTTTTCCCCTTAATGGTAGTTTGACCCAAGTAGGTTTTGATTGCAGCTGCATCATTTAGCCCGTAGGGCAAAAAAGCAAAGTAGGCTACCGAATTGACCGATCGGGAAAATGCTCCTTTACGCTCTTCAGTTAAGGTATCAATCACTATTCCATTGACCTTTCGCGTAAAACCCGCATTATTCAAGATGTCCACAACTTGCCCTGTTGAGTCGGTAAATTCCCGACGGTATTCGAAGGCTGTTGATGATTTGAACAGGGAATAATGAGTACCTCTGAAATCAAAATCGATGGCAGTCTCTGCATAGCGATCGCCCCCATGTGCAGCGATGGCCGCATCTACGATTCGCTCTACCTCTGTTCTGGATTCACAGGAAACCCCAAAAAAAGTAAGGGAGAAAAGGCCTAAACTGAATAGTAGCAATTTCATGACTGCATTGATTTAAATGAAATTATTCGTTTTTAAGAAAATAAAGAGCCGATAATCAATACACCAATTCAAAGTTTGAATAACGGTACTCGGCCCGCAGAAACAAACGCTTCCCAGACTCATCTACCCGCCAACTTTCGCGGGTACCGTGAAATAGCAAATTTTCTTTCTGCTCAGGGGCCAGATCATACACCAAACTTC
>CAYNIK010000255.1:0-2432 GCA_964397145.1 uncultured Limnohabitans sp. | reverse complement strand
AGCCGTTGGCAATCAAATTGGAAAGTAGGATGTATTCCACACCCCAACCCGATTGATAGCCTAGGAAACCCTCGGGAAGGATGCCTCCTTGAATCCATCCAGGGATCCAAATCAATAAGAGGAGATTGAAAAATACATTCAGGAGAATATTAATCAATTTGGCGCCAGCGAAGGTTTTGGCCTTATTGTCTAATCTGAGTTTGGCAAAAGGAATGGCCAATACCGCATCAAAAGCAAGCAATAAAGCCGTCCACTGAAACAAGTAGGCCTGACCGGGGTAGTCCATCCATTCTGCCAAAAGCGGTGAAGCGAGGTAAACTGCTGATCCTAGGGCTAGGCTAGATAAGACGAGTAGGGTTTGGGTACTGTGGTAAACCCGTGTTGGATCCTGATTTTTCCCTGTAGAAAATCGGAAAAAGGCAGTTTCCATGCCATAAGTAAAAACAATGTTCAAAAAACCAATCAGGGCATAAATACCCGTGAAAGCACCCAAGTCCGACTTGCTCAGGTACCCGGTGTAGATGATAATCAGTAAAAAATTGATGGAGCGCCCTAGGATGCTACTTAGACCATAAATGGCGGTTTGTCCGGCAAGTTTTTTGAGTGCGCCCATGCGTATTGGATTACTTACTCGCCACGGAAGACAGGTTTGCGCTTCTCCAAAAATGCGGAAGTACCTTCTTTGTAATCTCCCGATTTGACGCATCGCGCAAAGGAGTTTGCTTCCGTTTGGTAGCCATTCTCCTCAAGAAAAACAGCATTCACACAATCCACTACCATGCCAATGGCAAGAGGGGCTTTGCTTCTAATTTTTTCTAAAATACCTTCTGCTGCAGCAATCGCTTCTTCCTTGGTAGGCAGCACGTGATTGACCAATCCTAAGGTTTTGGCTTCTTCTGCTCCGATCATGTCTCCAGTCATCATCAGCTCATTGGCTTTCCCTCTACCCACTAATAAAGTGAGTCGTTGGGTACCGCCATAGCCTGGGATGATGCCGAGATTGACTTCGGGCTGACCAAACTTTGCATTGGCTGTTGCCACACGCATGTGGCAAGCCATGGCTAACTCGCAGCCACCGCCGAGTGTGTAGCCATTGGTAACTGCGATAACTGGCTTGTGACAATTTTCGATCATCGCAAAAATCTCCTGTCCACTCTCTGCAAATTTCCGTGCATTGACCTCGTTGAGGGAAGCGATTTCGGAAATGTCTGCACCCGCCACAAAAGCCTTTTCTCCAGCTCCCGTAAGGATGACACCTTTGATGGCTTTATTGTCCATCACTTGATCAAATACCTGCCTCAGTTCTTCTAAGGTAGCGAGGTTCATGGCGTTGAGTTTATCCTCTCGATTGATAGTGAGGTAGAGGATACCTTGTCGTTCTTCGGTGAGAATGTTGACAAATTCAGACATAGTCAATCAGCATAGTTCAGACAAATATACCGCCCCCTCCAAGACTACCAAATTCAGGGTAGGAGAAAAAAGCAAATTAAGCCCAAGGGTAGCTGGAATGGACTATTTTTTATACCTATCATAACCAGAATTTTTGAAGTTTAATGCCCTTTTTTTGGCTTTTATTCTTACTTTTGCGGCACCAAATGACAAGAAGCTAAACCCTAATCTACCCATGAACTCCAAAACAAAAATTACCGTAGCCTACGGAGACGGAATCGGCCCCGAAATCATGAAAGCGACTTTGGCCATCTTAGATGCCGCTGGAGCCCAATTGGAATACGAGGTCATTGAAATTGGAGAGCAGGTATACCTCAAGGGGATTAGTTCGGGTATGGCCCCCAATTCCTTTGAATCGCTTCGTGCCAACAAGGTTTTTTTGAAGTCGCCCATCACCACCCCTCAAGGTGGAGGCTTTAAGTCACTGAATGTAACTACACGCAAGTCTTTTGGCTTGTATGCGAATGTGCGCCCTTGCAAGGCTTATTCACCATTTATCAAAACACATTTCCCAAAAACCGATTTGGTGATCATTCGGGAAAATGAAGAGGATTTGTATGCAGGGATTGAGCACCGCCAAACCCAAGAGGTCTACCAATGCTTGAAAGTTATTTCACAGCCTGGGTCTGAAAAAATCATTCGCTATGCCTTTGAATACGCCAAAAAGTATGGCCGCAAGAAGGTGACCTGCATGACCAAGGATAACATCATGAAACTGGCAGATGGCTTGTTTCACAAAACATTTGACGAGATCGCGAAAGAGTATCCAACAATTGAGACAGACCACAAGATTATCGACATCGGAACAGCTTTGATTGCTGAACGCCCGGAGATTTTCGACGTGATCGTGACGCTCAATCTTTATGGGGACATTATCTCCGACGTAGCAGCGCAGGTGACTGGGTCGGTGGGCCTAGGCGGTTCTGCCAATGTGGGTGCGGAAGTGGCCATGTTTGAAGCCATCCATGGTTCTGCTCCTGACA
>CAYNIK010000254.1:0-2446 GCA_964397145.1 uncultured Limnohabitans sp. | reverse complement strand
CTATTGGCCTAGTCCGGGATGGAGACCTCATCACCATCGATACCGACAGCCAAAGTCTTCAGGTAGCAGTAACCGAAGAGGAGTTTGCTACACGCAAAACATCCTGGTCTCCTAAGCCCCTGATAGGCTTGCAAGGAACACTCAAAAAATACAATCAACTCGTAGCAACCGCCTCTGAAGGTTGTGTCACAGATAACTTCTGATTCCATGGAAACAAAGATGAGAGGTGCTGATATTGTGGTTCGTTCGCTAATTGCCGAACAAGCGGAATTGATTTTTGGGTACCCTGGGGGTGCGATTATGCCCGTATATGACGCGCTATACGATTACCACGATCAGATCAAACACGTACTTACCCGCCACGAACAAGGAGCCATTCATGCCGCTCAAGGCTATGCGCGTGTTTCTGGAAAAGTGGGGGTTTGCCTGGCAACTTCAGGTCCCGGCGCCACCAATCTAATTACTGGGTTGGCAGATGCACAGATTGATAGTACTCCCTTGGTTTGCATCACCGGTCAGGTGGCAGCACACCTGTTGGGAACAGATGCATTTCAGGAAACCGATGTGATGGGAATTTCCATGCCTGCTACCAAGTGGAACATTCAGGTGAGGCATGCAAAAGATATTGCGGCGGCCATTGCCAAAGGATTTTTTATTGCACGCTCTGGAAGACCTGGGGCCGTACTCATTGACATCACCAAAAATGCCCAGGTCGAACTTGAGGAATTCAACTATAGCCCTTGCCAGGAATTTAGATCCTATAAAACTCATTACCCCGTAGACCTTCCAGCTATCCAAGAAGCAGCAGCACTGATTAATCGTGCAAGCCGGCCTTATCTGCTTTTTGGACAAGGAGTGATTTTGGGAAAAGCAGAGGCGGAACTGAAATTTTTCTTAGATAAATCTGGAATTCCTGCTGCATCCACGCTTTTAGGTTCTGGTGCACTTTCCCAAGATCATCCCAATTACGTAGGAAAATTGGGGATGCATGGCAATTATGCTCCAAATCTACTGACCAACCAGTGCGATGTATTGATTGCCGTAGGTATGCGCTTTGATGACCGAGTTACGGGAGATTTGTCACGCTATGCCAAGCAAGCCAAGATCATCCACTTGGAACTGGATCCTTCCGAAATCAATAAAAATGTAAAAACCGATATTGCTGTCCTCGGAGATTGCAAAGAAAGTTTAGCCAAGTTGACCGAAGCCATTACCTCCCAAAAGCACGAGGCATGGATGGCCAAATTCCGAGCCTTGGAGCAACAGGAAAAAGAAGCAGTCGTTCAACACGACCTGACCCCAACCAAAACCGGCTTGACCATGGGCGAGGTCATCCACCAAATCAACCAGTACAAGGCAGATGATGCGGTATTGGTAACTGACGTAGGACAGCACCAAATGATTGCTTGGCGGTATTTCAATTACAAAAAAACGCGGACGCAGGTGACTTCAGGTGGTTTGGGGACCATGGGATTTGCCCTTCCGGCAGCACTTGGAGCTCAACTACACGATTATTCACGACAAGTGATTTGTGTGGTGGGCGATGGAGGAATCCAAATGACCATCCAAGAGCTAGGTACTGTCATGCAGACCAAGGCTCCAGTTAAAATAGTCCTGCTCAACAACAATTACCTCGGAATGGTCCGCCAATGGCAGCAGATGTTTTTTGACAAACGCTATTCATTTACCGAACTAGATAATCCAGATTTTATCAAGCTTGCTGAAGCCTACGGGATCAAGGCTCAAAAAGTCGATGAACGAGCCAATCTCCAAGAGGCAATCGAAGACATGCTGATTCATGACGGCCCCTATTTCCTGGAAGTAGTGGTTGAAAAAGAGGACAATGTGTTTCCAATGATTGCCACGGGATGCTCCGTAGAAGAAGTTAGACTCCATTAATCCTTCCCAATGAAACGCTACACCATCTTTGTCATCACCGAAAACTTCATTGGAATTCTTAACCGAATCACCATCATTTTTACCCGTAGGGGTATCAATATTGATGCACTGACAGCATCGGAGAGTCGAATTCCTGGAGTGCATCGAATCACCATCGAAGTGACGGTTACCGAAGAAACTGTAATTCAGCTCGTCAACCAAATCGAAAAAATCATCGATGTAATCAAGGCCTTCCACCACGAAGATTCGGGGGTGGTTTACCAAGAACTGGCCTTGTATAAAATTCCAGTGTCGCGATTAGATGGGGGCTTGGAAAAAATCATCCGTGATCACCATGCCAAAATCATTGCAGCAGAGCCAGACTTTGTCGTTCTGGAATTGACTGGACACAAGGAAAAGACTCGAGAACTGCTGGAGTTATTGAAAGACTATGGCATACTCGAGTTCGCGCGATCCGGTAGGGTGGCCGTTGCCAAGCGCATGCTCACCATCGACTCATTTGTCAACTAAACTCAACCTAAAAATCTATTCTTAAAATTTTCTACTA
>CAYNIK010000253.1:0-2452 GCA_964397145.1 uncultured Limnohabitans sp. | reverse complement strand
TCCCCTTCGGATAATTTTTCTAATTTTACGCCAATTTGGACCTAAGTAAAATTTATCTCTCCACTCCCCATGCCTAAAGATTCGAGTATCAAACACGTTTTAATCATTGGTTCAGGTCCTATCGTCATTGGGCAAGCATGTGAATTCGATTATTCGGGTTCCCAAGCCTCCAGATCTCTTCGGGAAGAAGGAATTACGGTAACCTTGATAAACTCGAATCCTGCAACAATCATGACGGATCCAGTGACTGCAGATCACGTGTACTTGCTGCCTCTGGAGAAAAAATCCATACGAAAAATATTAGCTGATCACCCCGATATAGATGCGGTTCTTCCGACCATGGGTGGGCAAACAGCTTTGAACCTTGCCATTGACTGCGATAAGGCTGGAATTTGGAGGAATCATGGGGTCAGGATGATTGGCGTAGATATCGAAGCAATTGATACGGCAGAAAATAGAGAAAAATTTAAAGCTTTGATGGAGCAAATTGGCGTAGGTGTCTGCAAAGGAGATACCGCTACCTCGATGCTTCAAGGCAAAGAAATTGCCCAAGAAATTGGCTTTCCGCTAATCATTCGTGCTTCCTATACGCTCGGAGGTGCAGGAGGTGCAGTTGTGGAAAAAGCAGAAGATTTTGAGCACTACCTCTCGGCTGGACTTCAGGCTTCACCGGTGCATGAAGTGCTCATTGAACAAAGCATCTTGGGCTGGAAAGAATACGAGTTGGAAGTAATGCGGGACAACATTGGAAATATGATTGTCATCTGCTCCATCGAGAATTTTGATCCCATGGGCGTGCATACCGGCGACTCCATCACGGTGGCACCTGCAATGACGCTTCCCGATACGGTTTATCAGCGCATGCGTAACTATGCCATCACGATGATGAATAGCATAGGCAATTTTGCGGGAGGATGTAACGTACAGTTTTCGGTTAGTCCAGATAATCAAACCATCATCGGTATCGAGATCAACCCTCGGGTATCTCGTTCCTCTGCCTTGGCTTCCAAAGCCACAGGATATCCCATTGCGAAAGTGGCTGCGAAGTTGGCCATTGGCTACAACTTGGATGAATTGTCCAATTCGATCACTGGCACTACTTCGGCCTATTTTGAGCCATCCATTGATTACGTGATTGTCAAGATTCCTCGTTGGAACTTTGATAAATTCAAGGGTGCTGACCGCAAGCTTGGACTTTCCATGAAGGCGGTAGGTGAAGTCATGGGTATTGGGCGTAATTTCCAAGAAGCCTTGCAAAAGGCCTGTCAATCCCTCGAAATCAAACGAAATGGATTAGGCGCTGATGGGAAAGAATTGAAGGATCAAGCGCAAATCTTGCATTCCTTAGCCAACCCAAGCTGGAACAGACTGTTCCACATCTACGACGCCTTCAAATTGGGAATTTCGTTCCGAACCATTCACGACCTGACTAAGATTGACAAGTGGTTTTTGAAGCAAATCGAAGAACTGATTCACCTGGAAGCTGAGATTAGCAAGTACAAGCTCGATACGATTCCTCGTGAATTGATGGATGAAGCCAAGAAAAAAGGCTATGCAGATCGTCAAATTGCCCATTTGTTGGATTGTCTTGAAAGCGATGTATTTCACAAGCGCTACGAAGAAATGGGAATCAAGCGCGTGTACAAGTTGGTAGATACCTGTGCGGCAGAATTTGCTGCCCAGACTCCTTACTACTACTCCACCTTTGGGGAAGAAAACGAATCCATCCGCAGCGAGAAAAAGAAGGTAGTTGTCCTAGGTTCTGGCCCCAATCGCATCGGTCAGGGTATAGAATTTGACTATTCTTGCGTGCATGGCGTCTTGGCAGCGAAGGAATGCGGCTACGAAACGATCATGATCAACTGCAACCCAGAGACGGTATCCACGGATCCTGATGTGGCGGACAAACTCTACTTTGAACCGGTATTCTGGGAACATATCTACGAAATTATCCTTCAGGAAAATCCAGTAGGGGTGATTGTACAGCTTGGAGGCCAAACTGCCTTGAAATTGGCGGAAAAGCTTTCCAAGTATGGCATCAAAATCATCGGCACCAGCTACGAAGCGCTGGATTTGGCTGAAGATAGAGGTTTGTTTTCAACACTTTTGAAAGAAAATAACGTGCCTTACCCTGAGTTTGGTACCATTCACAATACTGACGAGGCACTAGAGCTCTGCAAGACCATCGGGTTTCCATTGCTAGTTCGGCCTAGCTATGTGCTAGGGGGACAGGGGATGAAGATTGTGATCAACGAAAAAGAGTTGGAAGAGCATGTGGTCAACGTACTTCGTGATATTCCAAATAACGAGATCTTATTGGACCACTTCTTGGAAGGTGCGATTGAGGCAGAAGCGGATGCGATTTGCGATGGAGAAAATGTCTACATCATCGGCATTATGCAGCACATTGAGCCAGCCGGTATTCACTCTGGCGACTCCTATGCTGTATTGC
>CAYNIK010000252.1:0-2454 GCA_964397145.1 uncultured Limnohabitans sp. | reverse complement strand
AAGGCTACCATGAGCAGTATGGAGGACCCCATGCGGAAGTCAATGCCATCGCTTCGGTTACGGATCACAAGTTACTCGCAGACGCTACGGCTTATGTCAGTTTGGAGCCTTGTTCCCACTGGGGGAAAACCCCTCCTTGCGCCAATTTACTGATAGAAAAAGGGATCAAATCGGTGGTCGTGGCCACCTTAGATCCGAACCCGCTTGTGGCGGGAAAAGGAGTAAAGTTGCTTGAAGAGGCGGGCATTTCTGTACAGGTAGGTCTCCTGGAGCGAGAGGCGAAATGGCAAAACCGTCGGTTTTTTTGCCAGCAAGAAAAAAAACGGCCCTATGTCATTCTCAAATGGGCTCAAACTCTGGATGGGTTTATTGCTCGAGAAAACTTTGACTCCAAATGGATCAGTTGCTCACAAAGCAGGCAGCTCGTCCACCAATGGCGTGCGGAAGAGCAGGCCATCCTTGTAGGAAAAAATACTGCCCTCCACGACAACCCTCGATTGAATGTGCGGGACTGGACCGGTTCCGACCCCATTCGGGTGGTGCTGGATTCCAAATTGGAACTACCTGCAGACCTACATCTTTTTGATCAGCAGATCCCCACCCTTTGCTACAATCTCTTGAAAAGTGAAAAATTGACAAACCTGGAGTGGGTGCAGCTCCCCCAACTTTCCCCAGAGGCCTTGTTGGCGGATCTACATGCCCGTCAAATTCAAAGTGTCCTGATTGAAGGGGGAACTCAAACCATCACCCAGTTTTTGGCAGCGGGCCTTTGGGACGAAGCCCGCGTATTTACAGCTCCTATTCAATTTGAACGCGGTATTGCCGCACCGAAACTTACACAAGCTCCTTCCGAATCGCATGCGATTGGGGAGGATCAACTAGACATTTATTACCATGGCTGAAACGCTATTCCTTCCTCAAGCAGGAAGCAAAGAAGAAATTTACCAAGCGCTCCTCCCTCAAGTGGAGGCACTGATCTCAGGTGAAGCGGATTTGGTGGCCAACCTGGCCAATATCGCAGCTGCCCTTCGGGAGGCCTTTGGCTTTTTTTGGGTGGGATTTTATGTGGTGCAAGGCCAGGAATTGGTACTTGGACCTTTTCAAGGCCCTATTGCCTGTACCCGAATTGCCTACGGTCGAGGCGTCTGTGGAACGGCCTGGAAGGAAAAGAAAACGCAGTTGGTCCCAGATGTGGAGGCTTTTCCAGGACATATTGCCTGCAGTTCCGCTTCTAAATCTGAAATCGTCGTGCCTGCATATCAGCAAGGAGAAGTATTTCTCGTTTTGGATGTAGATAGCGATCGATTGGATGATTTTGATGCAGTAGACCAGCGCTACTTGGAAGACTTGATGGGGATGCTCGAAAAAACTAGAACTACCTAAGCACTTCTTTAACAAAGCTCTCAACCACGGCTAAGGTCTTTTCTTTTTCCTCCACCATTCCCAAATGCCCCACCCCTTCGAGTTCGGTGTAATGGGTAAAGGCTCCCTGCTGGGCACGACTGGATTCAATTTTAACTGATCCATCCAAGGTGCCTGCTAGCAGCAACTTTGGGCCTGCAAACTGCTGGAGTACTTTCATGCGGTCCTTGCGGTCACGCATCGCGACGGTGTAAGCGAGCAAACCCTCTAGACTGGAACGCTTCCCATCTTCAATGGCTTGTTCCATGGCTTCTGCTAGCTCGATTCGTCGGTGTTCAGGAAATAACTGAGGAACAAAGGAGGTGACAAATTTGACTGCCCCATGCTTTTTCAAAAAGGTAAGGACGCGATTACGCATCTCCTTTTTTTCCAAATCGTCTTCAAATGCAGTGGAGTGAAGCAAGCCGATGGCTCGGATGCGATCTCCCATGCGCTCGAGTAGTGCCAAGGCCACATAACCGCCCAAGGAATGGCCCAATACAATAGGATTTTGAATTTGTAACTCCTGTAACCAGCTTTCTAGCTGCTCAGCCACTTCCTCAAGACTTTGGATGGGGCGCGTAAGGACTGAATCGCCAAATCCTGGTAAGTCAGGGCAAATTACCCGGTATTGTGTTGATAAGGATTCGGCAAAATAGCGCCACATCTCTCCGGATTCACAAAAACCATGGAGAAAGAGGAGTGGATGGCCTTGCCCTTTTTCAAAAAAATGCAGCATGGAGTTGCTGGTTTTAGGCAAATTGTTCTTGCTCCGCGAGTGCCTTCACTGCATTGGCGATACCCTGAGGGTCAAAGCCACAGTCTCGGTGGAGTTCCAATTGCTCCCCGTGCTCGATGATGTCATCCGGAATACCCAAACGCTTCACTTGAGCCTGATAGCCTTGGTCTACCATCCATTCCAGGACCGCAGATCCAAATCCTCCCATTAGGCATCCGTCTTCCACGGTAATTACTTTCTTGAAGGTAGAGAAGATTTCGTGCAATAATTTTTCATCCAAGGGCTTGACAAAACGCATGTCGTAATGCGCCGGG
>CAYNIK010000251.1:0-2456 GCA_964397145.1 uncultured Limnohabitans sp. | reverse complement strand
AAGGTGTTGAAATTAATTTTTGGACAAAGCGGTTTTTGAGTCATATTTGAAGAAATTCGCAAGCACCTAGAACGGGTACTCATTAGTTAGAGAACAAATTAGCAAGAATGTTTTCAGTAATCCTTCAAGAAACTACCTATTCGGTAGAAAAAAATGCAGACGAAACGCTCGTCAACCAGCAAGCCCTCACTTGGGACCTTAAATGGATGGGAGATCGAAAAATCCATCTGATTCAAGGAGCTCAATCTTTGGAAGCGGAATTATTGGATTTGGACTTAGCGTTAAAAACAATGCAAATCCGATTGGGACACCGAACCACGACGATTCAGTTGAAGGATCGATTTGATGTCTTGTTGGAGCAAATGGGTATGAATGCCACTGGAACTGGAAGCTTAAAAGAAATCAAAGCACCCATGCCGGGCCTGATTTTGGACCTGAAAGTCGCCCCAGGTGATGCAGTGAAAAAAGGAGATGTCTTGGTGATTCTAGAAGCCATGAAAATGGAAAATAGCATCAAATCTCCAGGTGATGGGGTAGTAAAAGAAATCAAAGTCTCCCTCAAACAATCGGTTGAAAAAAATCAGGTGCTAATCCAATTCTAAGTTTGGACTATTTTTTTCACTAAAATTCCTCAAAAGAATTTAGAGAATCTGGGGTCATTTTTATGAGAGGCGCAAATTTCTAAACGGAAGAAAGTATATTTGCTGGGTTGAATAAATGATTCAGCCAAGCAACCTTCGAAAAATTGATAGAATAAGTCAGTTTTTCACCGTTGGCAAGCACAAATTTACCCAAGCATTTACCTACCAATCCATGAAATACAAACGCATCCTGCTCAAGCTCAGTGGAGAGTCTCTGATGGGCGAAAAAAAATACGGCATCGATCCAGCAATTTTGCAGCAATACGCGGAAGAAATTAAAAAAGTAAAGGACATGGGCGTTGAAATCGCCATTGTCATTGGAGGAGGTAATATTTTTAGAGGAGTACAAGCAGAAAAATCAGGAATCGACCGCGTACAAGGCGATTACATGGGCATGCTTGCCACCTTGATCAATGCCATGGCCTTGCAAAGTGCTCTTGAGCAAATCGGTTTGTATACCCGACTCATGTCTGGAATCAAAATTGAAAGTGTGTGCGAACCCTTCATCCGAAGAAGAGCCATTCGCCACCTTGAAAAAGGTAGAATTGTCATTTTTGGCGCTGGAATCGGCAACCCTTACTTCACTACAGACTCTACTGCAGCCCTAAGAGCCATTGAAATTGAATCCGACGTGGTCTTGAAAGGTACTCGAGTAGACGGAGTGTACACCGCTGACCCAGAGAAAGATCCCTCCGCTACTAAATACCAAAACATCTCCTTTACCGAGGTGTATGAGAAAAACCTGAATGTCATGGACATGACGGCCTTCACCCTTTGCCAAGAAAACAACCTCCCTATCATCGTGTTTGATATGAACAAAAACGAGAACCTAGCCAAATTGGTTAATGGGGAGCAAATAGGAACTCTGATCACTGTATAAACTGAATCCAACCTATGGAAGAAATCGAATTATATCTAGACGAAGCCAAAGAATTGATGCAAAAAGCAGTAGACCACACTGCTTCAGAATTGGTGAAAATTCGCGCTGGAAAAGCAATGCCCAACCTACTGGATGGAATTTTTGTAAACTATTACGGATCTCCAACTCCACTTTCTCAAGTATCTTCGGTAACCACGCCTGATGCAAGAACACTTGCCATCAAGCCATTTGAGCGCAATCTCATCTCCGAAATTGAAAAGGCCATCATCAACTCTGACTTAGGACTAGCTCCACAGAACAACGGAGAAGTCATCATTTTGACCATCCCTGCATTGACAGAAGAGCGAAGACTTCAGTTGGTGAAAAACGCGAAAGCAGAATGCGAAACAGGAAAAATCTCCATTCGAACTGTTCGCAAGGACACCAACGAATCTTTACGCAAACTGCAAAAGGAAGGCGCATCTGAAGATGCCATCAAACGCGGCGAAGACCAAGTTCAAAAATTCACCGATGCCTATTCCGCAAAAATCGACGAGCTCTTCACCAAGAAGGAAGTCGACATCATGAAAGTGTAACTCTTGTAAAAGTCCCGAAGTCCTCGGGACTTTTTTTTGCCCTCAAGGCACCAACCAAGACCCTTGCCAACCGGAAGCCAAGTCATATTGGATTCGTAAATGCCCTTCTCTTGCCAGTTGAAGTACTTCTAGGGAAAGGGGAGAAAATTTTAACACCGAAAAATAGGAATGATCCGAGGAAGACACCCAGCCATCCTTGGGATGCTTTATTCGCTTTCCTGGCCCCAATTCACTCTGGTATTCTACTCTTCGCTTGTCGGAAACCCGCTTCCAGTTTGCCTGTGCGAGTTCATCCTCCACATGAATTGTAGCCAAGGCCTGGACGCGCACTTGCACCTGTTTTTTGGGATGGTAAAAAAG
>CAYNIK010000250.1:0-2463 GCA_964397145.1 uncultured Limnohabitans sp. | reverse complement strand
GAAGATTCATGGATTTGTACCGAAAGGGTGCCATCTATACCAAGGATTTAAAAACAATGGTCTTGGATGAGGCGGATAAAATGATGGACATGGGATTTATGCCCCAAATCCGTTCCATTTTAGAAGTCATTCCATCTAAAAGACAGAATCTGCTCTTTTCAGCAACTTTCTCTGGGCGAATTGATCACTTGGCGGCAGAGTTTTTAGAGTTTCCTGAGCGAGTAGAAGTAGCCCCTTCAGCAACTACTGCAGAAACCATCGCACAGGTCAAATACCAAGTTCCCAATATCAAAACCAAAATTAATCTACTTGCCCATTTGCTCGAGAATGAGGAGATCAACCGAGCCATGATTTTTACGCGTAGTAGAAAAAATGCGGAATCGGTGTATTCATTTTTGGAGCGCAAGCATTTTGGAGAGATTCGGGTTATCCATGCCAACAAGGGCCAAAATACCCGGATTAACTCCATGGAAGATTTCAAGGCGGGAGAGGTGCGACTCTTGGTCGCTACTGATGTAGCGGCTAGAGGCCTGGATGTCACTTTGGTATCTCACGTAATCAATTTCGATGTGCCCCTCATCTACGAGGATTACGTACATCGTATCGGCCGTACAGGCAGAGCAGAAAATGAAGGAAAGGCCATCACCTTTGTTAACCCAGCTGAAGGCTACCATTTTGAGAAAATCGAAGAACTCATCCGAATGGAGGTAGAAGTACTTCCTATTCCTGATGTGGTAGACGTGCCTGCTACCCCTTTTGAGGAGAAGCAAGGCTACGAACGGGAATTGGACCGGCTCAAGCAGCGCGATAACCCTGACTACAAAGGGGCGTTTCATGAAAAGAAAGAACGGCCTAAGGAAAACATTGGAAAAGGGGAGAAGGTAAAGGCGAGAAAGAAACAAAAGAAGCCGAACCGTAATCAACTCAAAACAAAGAATCAAAAAAATAGAGGGAAACACGGAGAGGGGTAATCCCTTGATCGGATGGGTTGATTTCGACATGAAAGTGATTGATTCTCTCTAAAGATCAGCATAAAAAAAGAAGGGGCCATTTGGCCCCTTCTTTCTTATCGGTCTGTGCGTGTATTGCTTCCGTCTACTGGTGTACGTTGCTCTCTGTTGGCAAGGTCCCAAGCGGTATGGAAGATCAAGTGTGCGCGTTTATTCATTAATGGAAATTCAATTTTGTCAACTGTGTCCGTAACCTGATGGTAATCGTCATGCACCCCATTGAAGAAGAAGATAACGGGAATGTTGAACTTGGCAAAATTGTAATGGTCTGAACGGTAGTAAAAACGATTTGGATCGTCTTCCGCATCGTAGCGGTAATCTAGGATCAGATTGGTATAGGTAATGTTGTTGTACTCGTTGATTTTTTTCAAGTGGGAAGAAAGCATCTCCGAACCAATCACGTACACATAGTCCTTGTTGTCTGCCTTCTGGTATTCGTAATCAATTCGGCCCACCATGTCAATGTTGATGTTGTTCACCGTGTTGGCAATTGGAAATACCGGGTGCTCAGAATAGTATTCGGATCCCAACAATCCTTTTTCTTCTCCAGTCACATTCAAAAACAAGATGCTTCTTCTGGGTTTGATTCCATCCTTCGCAGCCAAGGCAAAGGCTTCGGCAATTTCCATAACGGAAACTGTTCCTGAACCATCGTCATCCGCGCCATTGAAGGCATCTCCGGTAGCGCTGACTCCTACGTGATCGTAGTGGGAAGAAATGACCAGCACTTCTTCTTTTTTATCCGTTCCTTCCAAAAAGCCCATCACATTGACTGCGTCTACTGGGGTTTTGGTTTTCACAATGTGGTAGGTGGCTTTTTGTTCCGCAATAGTCTCAGGATTAGACTTGGCAGCTTCTTTAAGGGTTTCCACAGGGGTGGCAAAAAGTTCGGCCATCTTGTCTGAACTCACCATGAATACCGGACGCTGCTTCACTTCCTGATCAAATCCAATTCGGCCATTGCCAGCCATGGATTTGTAGCGATTGGCGATGCGGTCAAAGTTCGCTTGACCTTCCATGGTCACAATCACAACCCCTGCCGCGCCTGCATCCATCACTTTGGTCACCAAGTCATTACTTCGTTGTCCCACTGCCCAAAGACCTACTAACTTTCCTTTGACATTGACTTTTGCTAGGTTTTCATCTGAAACGACACCTAGAAAAACAAGGCCTGTTCTAACCGCCTTGGGAAGGTTTCCGTCTCCAGTAAACACATAGTCTGTGTTTTCCACCAACTTAGTTTTTCCGATCTGAAGACTCACTTGTGTGAATTTGGAACTTACCAAAGGAACAGTTTGAAAGTAGCTGCCTCCATTGGGGGCAGTTAATCCGAGACCTTTGTAGAAATCAGCCAAGTAGTTGGCAGCGATTTTTCCTTCGGGTGAACCCGTATCACGGCCCTTCATCTCATCAGAGGCCAAGTAGGTCAGGTGTTTGGTGAGGTCTTCTACCG
>CAYNIK010000249.1:0-2463 GCA_964397145.1 uncultured Limnohabitans sp. | reverse complement strand
GGCTGAGCACCTGCCCAAGCCATTCTTTGACAATCGTTTTTGCATTGCTCCCCGTGATTCCGACCACGGGTTTGGTGAATTGAGACCTCTGATAGGAGGCTAAAGCTTGAAGAGCCACCCGTGTATCTTTTACCTGGATAAAACACCCCTTTTCTAACCAGGATGAAGGAATAGGTGCTTGTTGATCCACCAAAAAGTAGGCTACCCCTAGGTCTAAAAGTTCAGACACAAAGGAAATTCCATCGGCTTTTGCCCCTTTCAAGGCAACAAACAAAGTTTGTTCGGGATGAAGGACCTGCCGCGAATCAATGCTGATCTGCGTGATCGCTTGGCCGGAATCTTTCCCTTGGCCCTTACCTCCGGTAATTTGTTCTAAAAGGGATCGTGTAAGGATGGTCAACATTTAATTTTTCTCCTTTTTCTTCTTGAAAAACACCTGACGGACCCAACGTGGCAGGAAAATTGCCCCCAAAATCAAATACGGGTAGTAGGAAAGCAACCTCCAAATGATGCTGGTCACAAAGGTATATTTGCCCAACAATTGCTCGAAAAACACGCCAAAGAAAAACTCCGCTGTTCCACTACTGCCTGGAGTAGGAGAAATCATCATGACAATCCACATGATTACTTGACGTGCAAATACGATGATGTTGTCAAATAGATCCAAAGGCACAAAAGCCCCAATCAGCGCATTGAGCATCAGGTAGCGAGAGGACCAAACGAAGATGGTGGCTCCTACAATTTTTAGCCAGTAGGAGTAAGGCTTACCAGCGAGCTGCTTGGAAGCTTCGATGATTTGATCCCCATGCTCCTGTGCATCGTGCTTCCAACGTTGTAAGAATTTGATGGAAAACAGCTTGATCAAGATCCATTTGAAGACGCGTGGCCTATAAAACAAGGCCGCTGCCATCACAAAACTGTAGGAGGCATAAAGGGAATAACTGATCCAAAAAATAGCTTGCAGGCTATTACCAAGCTGAGATTCGAGCAGTTCATTTTCGGGGAAAATATTGTCCTGTGCTAAGTATAGGATGATAGGAGCCCCAATGACAAAGAACAAGTTGTCCAGAATTGCGGTCACCATCACATAGGCAATGGCCTTACCCATTTTGATGCCTTCCTTGTTGAGGATAAACATGGCCACAGCAGTGCCACCTACCACCGAGGGAGTCACGGCTGAGGCAAACTCCCAGAGAATAATCACATAGATGGATCGGGTCCAGGTGAGCTGCCGGTCGGTGATCTCCCGAATACGATAGACATAGCCAAAATCCCGAAAAAAGATGACTACAATGGACAGGAAGATAAAAAAGGGAGAAGCATCTATGACCACCCTCAAATTTTCTGAAGTGAGGTTTGGATCAAAGTAAAATAAGGCAAAAACAATCCCTAATCCAATAATGACAGGCCACCACACCTTATTTGGGTTGAGGGTTTGAAAAATCTTTTTGTTATCTAGTTTCATGCTTCCGTGGTGACCGGTTCAATTTTTTCTACCCAAAAATTATTGTAGCCTTCCCCCAAGACAAGGGTCAATTCAGAAAGCTGTAGCAACTCAAGAATGGCCAAAAAAGTATAGATGACAAAGATTTTTTCCGGATTGTACGCGATTAATTCGGTAAAAGGGACCTGCTTCTTGAAACTGATTTTTTCAAGTACAAACTCCTTCTGCTGTTCAATGGTGTAAGGATATTGAATGACCGTGTGTTTGGGTTCATCCGAGCGGGAAGCCAGACGCGACATGCACTTTTGGAAGACATTCAGTAATTTATACAAGTCCAAGTGTTGCAATTCCCCCTCCACATCGTCGAGCTTGCTCAATTCCTTTAGCTCCTTGACTAAGTTTCCCCGCTTTTCTTTGGATAATCGATCCTGCTCCAGTGCAGCAAGATCTTCCACGACTGACTTGTATTTTTTGTATTCAAGAAGGTTACGCACGAGTTCTTCCCGAGGATCGATGACTTCTCCCTGCTCATTTACTTCCGGCCGGGGAAGTAGCATGCGAGACTTAATCTTCATGAGCGTAGCCGCAAAAAGAATAAATTCACTAGCCACTTCAATTTCTAAGGTTTCCAATTGGTGGACATAGTCCAAGAAATCATTGGTAATCTTGGAAATGGGGATGTCGTAAATATCCAGTTCGTCCCGCTCAATAAAAAAGAGCATGAGATCGAAGGGGCCTTCGAACAAGGGTAATTTGATTTCGAAACTCACGGGATATTTAATTAATTGGATTAATTTTGTTTACTCCTAGCCAAAGATATTCAATTCAGCGAATTCTTGGGACTAGAATTTGGAAAGAGTCACTTTGAAACTACTGTATTTTCAAACAAACAGGACAGTTAAAAAGTTAAACCTTCTTGACAATAACCCCTTGCCGATGCACATTCAACCCGGTCCGTTACTAGCTCAGATCAATAGCCCTGCTGATTTGAAGAATTTTTCCAAAGATTCTTTAGTTCA
>CAYNIK010000248.1:0-2485 GCA_964397145.1 uncultured Limnohabitans sp. | reverse complement strand
ATCCCCTGAACCATGGACTGTTACAAACCACCGTCCTAGCCAAAGATCCAAAAGCGGCTGCCATCCTATCCGAATCTCTACTCATTCGCGGATGGAAAGAAGCCATTCGAATTGACTCGGAACGCAAGGATGTGGAGATGATGCTCGTATACTATGAAAAAGGCAAAGGACTGACTACCTATTGCAGCCCAGAACTTAAGTCCTATCTCTCTTTTGCAATTCAATAAAGAGATAAATGCAACATTATTGAATTTATCTTATCTTTGTAAAAAATCCCTCCCGATCAGTCCCCAAAAGGAGGCTTAACCTATGGTGCTAAATTTTCTTCTTCTTTTTTTAACGGCGCTATTGGCGGGTTTTCTGGTGTTTGTAGCCCCAGTATTCAAGGAAAAATACTTCAAACTTTTGCTCGTGTTTGCGGGCTCTTACCTATTTTCGATCACCATCCTTCACATCATTCCTGAACTTTTTGCAGGCGCTTACAACCCGGGGAGAATGGGTTTTTATATTTTACTCGGATTTCTACTCCAGCAACTTTTGGAATTTTGGTCAGCAGGAATCGAGCATGGACACATCCACAAGCATCAAGCCGCATCCTATAAAGGGGTATTTACCTTGATGATAGGCCTATTTATTCATGCCTTTTTGGAAGGAACCTTGCTGACGCATAATGTCTCTTCGCTACATACCCACAGTGACAAAACCATCTTACTAGGTATTTTGATGCACAAAGGTCCTGCTGCCTTTGCACTTGCGGCCGTGCTTTCGGCTTCCCTCTCCAAAAAATGGACCCTTGTCCTACTCACCATTTTTGCACTAGCCTCTCCATTAGGCATGATTTCAAGTAATTTCTTTATCAGCCAAGGATTGCTCTCTACCGAAGGAATTGGCATTCTCTATGGTTTGGTAACCGGTGGCTTCCTACACATTTCGACTACCATTTTCTTTGAAAGTAGTCCCCACCACACCTTTCAATTGAATAAGCTAGCAGTTACCTTTTTGGCTGCAGTTTTGGCGATGGCTTCAGAATATTTCATTTGATAACGCTGCTGCGTTAGACTAATCCAATTGGATATCGGAGTGACTTTGGAGATTTTTTAACATAAAATGCAGTTCATACTCCATAAAAAGGAGTTTGTTTACAAAAACCAAACTAAATTTTCCTTTCCTTTTGGAATTACCTCTTTGGAAAAATGGTGGTGATCTCCTATTTTTTTGGTTAAATTACCCCAATAAAAAATCTGCCCTTCTTTATTTATAGGAAGACAGGATACACCCATCTTAACCTACACCTCATGGCATCCCCCTCCACAAAAATGGAGCAGTATTGGAAAAAAAACCTCCAAACACTCGCTCTACTCCTGTTCATTTGGTTCTTAGTTTCTTTTGGATTTGGAATCCTATGGGTAGAGGAACTCAATACCATTCGCTTAGGTGGCTTTAAACTGGGATTTTGGTTTGCGCAGCAAGGATCCATCTACTCCTTTGTGGTCCTGATTTTTATCTACGTGATCCGAATGAATGCGCTGGATCGGGAATTTAAGGTAAACGAGGACTGATATGGACTTATTAACCTGGACCTATCTGCTCGTTGGGCTGAGTTTTGCACTCTACATCGGCATTGCAATCTGGACAAGAGCAAGTTCTACCCAAGAATTTTACGTGGCTGGAGGCGGAGTATCCCCCGTAGCCAATGGCCTTGCTACCGCAGCGGACTGGATGTCTGCTGCTTCCTTCATGTCTATGGCCGGCATCATTTCATTCTCTGGCTACGATGGATCGGTGTACCTGATGGGCTGGACTGGAGGATATGTTTTGCTGGCTTTATTACTTGCCCCCTACCTCCGGAAGTTCGGTAAATTTACCGTTCCCGACTTTGTGGGTGACCGCTACTATTCCAACAAAGCCCGTGTCGTGGCGGTGGTCTGCGCCCTATTTATCTCCTTCACGTATGTTGCCGGACAAATGCGTGGAGTAGGCATTGTTTTTTCCCGCTACCTTGAACTTCCCATCGAATGGGGAGTAATCATTGGCATGGCCATCGTGTTTTTCTATGCGGTATTAGGCGGCATGAAAGGCATTACCTATACCCAAGTTGCCCAATACTGTGTCTTGATTTTTGCCTACCTAGTTCCTGCCATATTTATCTCCATGCAACTTACAGGTAACCCGATCCCCCAATTAGGCTTGGGTGGAGAAGTAGCCGATGGGACACCCCTCTTGGACAAGCTCGATGGGATTTTGGCAGACCTAGGGTTTGAAGAATATACCTCCGGTAAAAAAAGCACCACGGACATCTTCATGATTACGCTGGCCCTGATGGTCGGTACTGCCGGGCTACCCCATGTGATTGTTCGGTTTTTCACCGTCCCGCGTGTACGAGATGCGCGCCTTTCAGCAGGCTATGCCCTAGTATTTATTGCGATCCTCTACACCGCAGCACCTGCAGTGGCTGCGTTTGGAATTTACAATACCATCCAATCTA
>CAYNIK010000247.1:0-2485 GCA_964397145.1 uncultured Limnohabitans sp. | reverse complement strand
TAGATGGAAATAGATGGTAAAAAAAAAGGCCGGAAATTCCGGCCTTCTTGGTTTTTGATCAGGTATTAATTCTCTTGCCAGTTGGCTCCAAGAATCGCTGAAATCTTAGCATTCAATGCATCTACCTCTGCTTTGTTTTTCAAGCGAGTATGCACCTGGAACAAGATGATCATGATATCTGTATTGTCTGGCTTAATTTCCAAAGCTTTGGTGAAGTAAGGAACAGCCTGCTTATACAAATCATCCGCTTGCGTTCCCATTTCTTTAGATCTCTTCTCCCATTCTGCATCAGAAAGTGAGTTCAATTCAGCAAGGATACCTCTAGATTTCTCAAGCATCAATGCACCTGTGTAATAATTTCCTTCAAAGAAGTTTGGATCCACTTCTACTGATTTTTTGTAGTCAACTAGAGCGGCTTCTAAATCACCACCTTGCTCCTTCAAATATCCTGAACGCAACAACAAACCAGGGTTGTTTGGATCATTTGCAAGCGCATCGTTGATCTGCTTCATTGCCTCATCCATTTTGTTCAATTGAAGAAGCAATTGAATTTCATATTCAGCCAAAACTTTATCGTTTGGATAATCTTGGCGAGCTTTTGTTACCAATTCAAATGCAGCTTCAGGATTCTTTTCTTCTGTGCTCAGAATTTGAATCATGAAATAATAAGCATTGGTCTTGTTGTAGGTAGGCAATTCAAAAAGGTAACCAAAGTGTTTTTTGGCATCTTCAAATCTTCCCAAATCATTAGCTAAGAAACCTGCATTGTAGTGAATGGTAGAATCGGTTTTGTCGATTTCTCCAGCAAGATTGAAGAATTCGTAAGACATCTCCATATCGTCCTCATTGTAACGCTCCAAAGCCTTATCAAAAGAGATGTTCTTCAGAGTAATTAGAGAATAAGGTCTCAAGTTGTCAGGAAGACCTGGTACTTCTTCCGCGTAAACTTCTTTTCCAACAGGAGAAGTTTTGCTGCTTCCTGCCATTTCGAAGGTTTTATTGAAGGTTGCCAAGGCTTGATTTCCTGCTTCAAGAGTTTCTTTGGTATTGGCAGAATCGGTTGCAAAAATCTTGGTGTGAATCTTTGCTTTTACCAAGAAAGTTGCAGGATCACCGCTAGTTTCAGGGTTAGTTGTTGCAGCATCAATAGCCGTAAGTGCAGTCTGTAAGTTTCCTGACTTAAATCCTTTTTCTGCCTCTTTTACTACTTTCTTTTGTCCAAAAGCAAGGGCAGCAGTCGCAACCAGTGCTAATGATAGAACGAGCTTTTTCATTCGTGTTTTTCGTTAGGAATTATTTATTCAGTTGTTTCTAAGGGTGATTCAGGTAATTCTGGAGAATCGGGCACAATATCGGAAGATTCTGAAAGTTCCTCTTCTTCTCTTGAGATTTTTTCTACTGAGGAAATCTCATCCCCATCTCCTACTTTAATTAAGCGTACACCTTGAGTAGCTCTTCCCATGACACGAAGCTCATCCATGGAGATTCGGATGGTAATACCTGATTTATTGATAATCATCAAATCATCGGTATCTACTACTTCTTTGATGGCCACCAATGCACCGGTCTTGTCGGTCACATTCATGGCTTTAACGCCCTTGCCACCTCTATTTGTAATGCGGTATTCTTCTAGGTCCGAACGTTTACCATATCCCTTTTCAGATACCACCAATAGGGTTGCATTAGGTTCGGATGCACAAACCATGCCAATCACAAAATCTGATTTATCCGTAAGGGTAATCGCCTTTACGCCAGTAGCTGTTCTACCCATAGGACGCACTGCAGACTCGTGGAAGTGAATTGCTCTCCCTGATTTGGCAGCAATCACAATGTGCTGATCTCCATTAGTTTTGGCTACGTGCACCAATTGGTCGTCCTCTCTGAAATTCAAGGCGATGATACCATTGGTTCTTGGTCTAGAATATTGCTCTAGGGTAGTTTTCTTGATTACCCCCTGCTTAGTTACCATCACCAGGTAGTGATTGTTGATGTAATCCTGATCTTCCAAGTTTTCAACTTGAATGATAGATCGGATTTTATCATCCTGCGTAATGTTGATCAAGTTTTGGATAGGTCTTCCTTTCGCAGTCTTTGATCCTTCTGGAATCGCATAAGTTTTCAACCAGAATAATTTACCCTTGTCAGTAAAAATCAAGAGGTAATTGTGCGTGGATGCCGTAAATAAGTATTCGGTCCAATCGTCTTCCTTGGTACTTACCCCTTTGGATCCAATACCTCCTCTACCCTGAGTACGGTATTCGGTCAAGGCTGTACGCTTCACATATCCCTGATGAGAAACAGTAATTACCACCTCTTCATTAGGGATCATGTCCTCATAGCTGAAATCCTCAGCATTGTGCTCGATCTCCGTACGACGGTCATCGGCATAGCGGTCTTTCATCTCCTGAAGCTCTGTCTTGATAATTTCCATTCGCTTGCCTTCGTCAGCCAAGATGAATTTCAACTCCTCAATAAGCGCCATGAT
>CAYNIK010000246.1:0-2492 GCA_964397145.1 uncultured Limnohabitans sp. | reverse complement strand
CCGTCAGTCCGTGAAATTCAAACAAGGGCGCATTCCATTCGGAATCTCGCTTGGCAAGGTAGTCGTTGACCGTCACTAGGTGCACACCACGACCCGACAAGGCATTCAAAAATGCTGGAAGGGTGGAAACGAGGGTTTTTCCTTCCCCAGTAGCCATTTCGGCAATTTTCCCTTTGTGAAGCACCATGCCCCCGATCAGCTGCACGTCGTAGTGGACCATATCCCAGACCACTTCGTTACCCGCTGCCAGCCATTTGTTGTGCCATATGGCCACCTCTCCTTGAATCTGCACATTGGCTTTTGTTGCCGCTAGTTCTCGGTCACGAGGGCTTGCTTTCACTTCCAATTTGCCTATTTCTTTGAATCTCCGAGCCGTCTCCTTTACTATCGCAAAAGCTGTAGGCATCACCTCTTCCAGTACCTTTTCCAACTCCGTATCTCGATCCTTTTCTAGGGCATCGATCTGGTTGAAAAGTTGGTCCTTCTCCTGAACTGCTTCAGCAGGAAGCTCTTCAATTTTCGCTTTGGTGGCGGCAATTTTATCGTCAATGACTTTCAAGTGCTCTTGAATTCGGGCACGAAGCGACTGGGTTTTCTCCCGAAGTTGATCATCGGAAAGTGCCGCAAAGCCTGAAAAAATCTGGTTGATCTCTGCCACTTTGGGCAGCAATTCTTTGATATCTCGGTCGGATTTGGTTCCAAAAATCTTGGCTAATCCTTTGGCAATAAAATCTAGCATGGTCTGGTCTGTCCCTAATTGGGGACTTAAAAATACGTCCTTTTTTTAGAATTGGTACTCCTTTGGGCTGGGTAATTCGCTGTGCTTAGTGAAAGTCTTCCGAGCGGAATTGCCCAGAGAAAACTTGCTGCGCTGGTCCAATTAACCAAATATTCGTAAATCCAGTAGTTGCATCGCCATCAAAGGTCACGCGCAAATTTCCCCCAAGGGTACGAATTTGGATGTCTTTTTGTTTGGTAAGTGCACCACAAACGAGTGCTGCCGCAGTGACTCCCGTGCCACAGGAGAGCGTTTCATTTTCTACCCCGCGCTCAAAGGTGCGGACGAAAATTTCTGCATCGCCTAGTCGCTGCACGAAGTTGACATTGCTTCCGCCTGGAGCATAGCAAGGGTCATGGCGGAGAAGTTGGCCTTGTTCCAGCACTGGATAATCTTCCAATTGCTCCACCCAACGCACGTGATGTGGGGAGCCAGTATGCACAAAGGCATCGCCTAAACTTTCCTTGATTTCGGACACATCTCCCATTTTGAGTGCCACTAGTCCATCGGTGATGCTCGCCTCATGGGGGCCATCGATGGCAAGAAAACGGGTATGATGCCTTATGATTCCGAGAAAAGACGCGAAGGCTACTGCACAGCGGGCTCCGTTGCCACAGAAACTTTGGCTGCCGTCGGCATTGAAATAGACCACTTCAAAGTCGTAGTCGGCATGGGACCGGATTAGGATTAGCCCATCGGCGCCAATTCCAAACTTTCGGTGGCAGAGGGCCTGCACCAACTGGATATTGGCTAAGTTCCAGCGAGCTTGCCGATCATCAAGCATCACGAAGTCATTGCCTGTGCCTTGGTACTTGTAAAATTGCATGTCCTGGGGTAGGGCCATCTTTTGGGGTGGTTTGGAAGAAATTTTTCCACAATGATTTGCAAACTTACGCAATTGTTGGGAAAGGAAAATCACTGCCTTTGGGGCTGGGAAAATATGCTTTCGCACCCAAAAATTCTCAAAATAGTGTAGCTTCGTATATCTAAACCAAACGCCATGAAGACGAATCCAAGCAACCCAAGCAGAAGAACTTTTCTTGCCAATTCAGCCAAAGCAGGGTTGACGGTAGGCCTCTTTGGATCCGGAATAACCAATCTTTTTGGACAGGAAAATATTTCGGCCCTTTCCACAGGGTTTACCCAACAGCCTCTGGCCTATGGATATGCTGCCCTGGAGCCGCACATCGATGCGCGGACCATGGAAATCCACTATACCAAGCATGCGGCCGCTTATGCGAGCAACCTTCGGGATGCCGCCAAGGAAGAAGGAGTAGACACTGCCCAGCCTTTGGAGCAGGTACTCGCCTCCATTTCCAAATACTCCACTAAGATGCGTAACAATGGTGGCGGGCATTACAACCACGAGCTTTTCTGGAGTATTCTGGGCCCCCCACAGGAGGCAGGCCAGCAAACTACAGTTGGACCGGAAGGGGCGCTTTTGAAAGCCTTGAAAACCTCCTTTGGGAGTTTTGAGGCTTTTGTAAGCCTATTTGAAACTGCTGCCAAAACCCGATTTGGATCGGGCTGGGCCTGGCTATTGGTCGATGCAAGTGGAAAGCTAGTCGTAAGTTCCACCCCCAACCAAGACAATCCTTTGATGGACATTGCCGAGGTCAAGGGAACGCCTATTTTGGGTTTGGATGTGTGGGAACATGCCTACTACTTGCACTACCAAAACCGTCGAGCCGATTACGTGACTGCCTTCTGGAAG
>CAYNIK010000245.1:0-2505 GCA_964397145.1 uncultured Limnohabitans sp. | reverse complement strand
CAGTTCGTCTTTTGGCGAGTAATTTTTTAGGTTTTCAAGACAATCCAGCCAATCGCAACCTGAATGTAGCCGTTCGTAGCGGAGAGCGTCCCGATTTGTATTCGGTAGACCAAACGGGCAGAATTTACCGAACCCGAGATTTCCTGAATGCCCCCGTTCGGGAGGAGGTACTGGTTCGGATTCAAAATCAAGACTTACCGCTGCGACTGGGACGGTCCAACTGGCTGGCGGTGGTGAAGTCTGGTCTGGGCGAGGAAGATGACCTGATCCTGGGTACCCGTGGAGGAGGACTACTCTACCTGAGTGCAGTCGGATCAGACAATGGTTCTGCGGGAGAATTTAGCGTCACCGCCTTTCCCAATCCAAATTCCGGCTCCTTCCAAGTGGTATCGAGTTTACCCGCTTCTGGTCGGTTGGTTTCCGCGCTTGGTCAGGTGTTACTTCCGGAAGTTTTCCTTCCAGCGAGGAGAGCGGTTTTCCTAGATATCCCAAATCTGGCCCCAGGCATCTATTTTTTACAGTTGCAAACTGAGAACAAGCAGACGGCCGTCCAAAAAATAGTAGTGAGGTAGGGAGCTTTTTCGGATTCTTATCCTTCAGGTGCTGAATTTTTTTCACGCGGATTTACAAAGAAAAAGCCGCAGATTTTGTCTTATAGGTTATCTACTTTTTTAATGGTCTCCACAAGAAAATAGGACTTGTGGTTCAATTTAATGCGCTGTGGACCGTGGTCTGTCGTCTGTGGACAAATCGAATTCTTTGATCGGCTTGGCAACATAAATCAAATAAGGTAGTTTCGGTATTCAAATATCAACCCATGAAAACAATCCTCTATTCCCTTTTTGCAGTTCTCCTACTCTGGAGTTGCCAAGCAAGTCCTGACGCTGCAGACCAAGTGTTTATCAATGGAATTGTCTACACCGTAGACGAAGCCAATCCAAAAGTGGAGGCCGTGGCGGTCAAGAATGGGCTTATTTTGGCTGTGGGCACAACCGAAGAAATCCAAAAGTTCGTAGGAAGCGACACCGAGGTGATTGACCTAGCAGGGAAGACGATGACTCCTGGAATCATCGAATCGCACGCCCACCTGATGGGAATAGGCTACAACAAACTGGAAATCGACTTGATGGGAGTGAAGACCTACGAGGAATTGATTCAAAAAGTAGCGGAGGCTGCCTCCGTTGCCAAGCCCGGAGATTGGATTACGGGTAGGGGATGGCATCAGGACAAGTGGCTTAAAATGCCCGATAAGACGGTGAAAGGCTTTCAAACGCACGATGCACTCAGTGCAGTGAGTCCCAACAATCCCGTTTACCTTGCCCATGCCTCTGGACACGCCTCTTTTGTGAATCAAAAGGCGATGGACCTGGCAGGCATCACCCCTTTGCGCAGCGAAACACCCACCCAAGAAGTGGAGGGAGGAGAGGTCTTACGGGACGAACTCGGCAACCCAACGGGCGTGCTCGTAGAGCGTGCCTCAGCGCTAGTGGTCAAATTGATCCCTGAAACTACCCCAGAAAAAAATGAAGAAGCCTTGACCTTGGCCTTAAAAGAATTGGCTGAAAAAGGAATCACTTCCTTCCACGATGCAGGTTCTGGACAGGAGGTCATCGACTTGGTGCAGAAATTTCAAAAAGAAGGCAAACTGACCGCACGCATGTACATCATGTTGACCGGCAGACAGCCAGACTTGTTGGAAGCCTGGTACAAAAAAGGGCCAATGATCGATCCCAATCACTGGGTGACGGTGCGCTCCATCAAACTCAATTGCGATGGGGCATTAGGCCCTTGGGGAGCTTGGTTGCTGGAAGACTATTCAGACAAGCCGGGCCACCGAGGACATGAAACTTTGCCCATGTCAGTGGTGACCGAGGTATCGGAGAAGGCCTTACCGCTAGGATTCCAGGTTTGCTCGCATGCCATTGGCGATCGTGCGAATCAGGAGATTTTGGATCGCTACGAAGCCGCTTTTGCCAAGTTTCCAGCAGCAAAAGACCATCGTTTCCGTATCGAACATGCACAGCACCTGCATCCGGATGATATCCCACGTTTTGGAAAGTTGGGCGTCATTGCCGCAATGCAGGCGATTCACTTGAGTTCCGATCGCCCTTGGGCGATCGACCGCTTGGGCGAGAAGCGCATCATCGATGGGGCTTACGTGTGGCAGAGTTTGTTTAAGACCGGTGCACGCATCGCCAACGGCACCGATGCTCCCGTAGAACCTGTAGATCCACTTCCTTCATTTTATGCTTCTGTGACGCGCAAGACGCTCCAAGGACTACCGGAAGGGGGCTACGAAGGAGATCAAAAAATGACCCGTGCTCAGGCCTTGAAGTCTTATACCTTGGATGGGGCCTATGCCGAGTTTGAGGAAAAATTCAAAGGCTCCATTGAGGTGGGCAAAGCCGCTGACTTCACGGTATATGACAAGAATATCATGGAAATCCCAGAAGACGAAATTCTTCAAGCCAAGGTGCAGTTGACTGTGGTGGGTGGAAAAGTGGT
>CAYNIK010000244.1:0-2506 GCA_964397145.1 uncultured Limnohabitans sp. | reverse complement strand
CTCAACCCGAAAGGCTCCGAAATCACCAACGGTTGATCCAAGGAGGTAATCCCTGCCTTTACCAAGGCCTTCTTGACCCAATAGGCCTGCTCGGCAGGTCCTTCAATCAAAAAATCTGGTACCGCTTGGCTCCATTCCACCCGTCCTCGGGCTACATTAAACTGGTAGCGATCCGAGGGAAAAAGGGCTTGAATCTGACCCGAAAGGACTAGGTCTTCTGGCTTTCCTGCCAAGAGTGGAAGACCACAATTCAAGATCCAAAATCGATCCGCCGTCTCCAAAGCAATGTCCAAGTCATGGGTCACAACCAAGATGGCCTTGCCTTGGCTGCGGCTGATTTCCCGCAGCAAACTCATGATCTCCAAACGATTGACCAAATCCAAATGAGCGGTAGGCTCATCCAATACAATCACGGATCCATCCTGTGCCAAAGCCCGTGCAATCATGGCCTTTTGCCGCTGTCCATCGCTGAGCTCCCCCAGTCGAGCATCGCGCAAATACCCGATACGCGTGTCTGCTAAGGCTTTTTCCACGATAGCTCGATCTGTGTCGTCCAAATGCCCTAACCAATTTGTGTGTGGGGTCCTTCCCAAGGCAACTAGTTGTCCCACGGTCAGGTTTCCCGGATAGATCGGGTCAGTCAAGACCACCGCAATTTGCTTCGCTCGATCTGGAATGGAAAAGGAGGATAGTGTCTTTTGCTCTAGCAAAAGCTGACCTTCCCAAGGGCTAATTTCCCCTAGAATGGCTTTGATCAAGGTAGATTTTCCTACGCCATTCGGTCCTAAAAGGCAGGTGAGCTCTCCCGCAACCAACTCAAAATTCAAATTTTCCAAAAGCGGTTTCCGAAGCCCTTCCTGGCTGTACCCAAGTTGGAGTCCAATTCCTTCCAATGCGATTCGTTGCTGTTTCATCCCTTAGAAGTCTTTGCTGAAGTTCTTTTTTAAGATCAAGGAAATCACAAGAGGGGCCCCTATCAAGGAGGTGACCGCGTTGATGGGTAGCGTGCTGGCCCAACCCGGAAAGTGGCTAAAGGCATCACAGAGCAGAAGCAAACTTGCCCCCAAAATGGCCGAACCAGGGAATAGCACCCGATGGTCTGCACTTTTCCAAAGCATGCGTGCCAAATGAGGAACAGCAATTCCTAGGAATGCGATGGGTCCACAAAAAGCGGTAATTCCTCCAGCCAAAATCCCGGCACTTCCGATCATCCACCAACGGAGACTTGTCGTTTGAATCCCCATGCTGCGGGCATAGGTTTCTCCCATCAGCAAGGCATTGTAGGACTTAACCGATCCGGCAATGGGAAGGGTTCCAATCAAAATCAGAAGGCCAAGAATGCTCACTTGTGACCAGGTCAGTGCACCCAAACTACCCATGGACCAAACGGTATATAGTTTCAAAGCCTCTGCTCCAGAGAAAAAGGAGAGCACCGCCACCACCGCAGAAACGGCACTACCCACCATCAGGCCTACGATCAATAACGTCATCGAATCTTTTACTCGCCAGGCCACCAAGGTAACAAGGGCGAGCAAGCTACCAGCGCCTAGGATTCCCGCTCCCGCAATTGCCCAAGAGTTCAGCCCGGTAAGGGAAACGCCAAAAGCTGCTCCAGCCAGCATCAGCAAGGCTACGCCTAGTCCTGCACCCGAACTGATTCCCAACACATAGGGGCCTGCTAGTGGGTTTCGGAAAAAGGTTTGCATCTGTAAGCCACTCACGCTGAGTCCTATCCCCGCCAAAATCGCTACCAAGGCCTTAGGAAGTCGGTAGTGTAGGATGATTTGCTCCCAGGAATTTTTGTCCCAATTCCCCGAAATTATTCCTTCCAAAATCTCCACAGGCGGAATCCACACGCTACCCATACTCAGGTTGAGCAAGAAACTCATCCCAAGTAGGAGGAAGGTAAGTGGAAAAAGGAAGCGTCTAATTGACATGTATTGGGGGTGGTTCGTGAGGCTGGGGTTGAATAACCGGTACCAAACCGATTCTTTCAGGCTAAAATACGGGAGGAAATCCCATTTTGGCCGACTTAGTTGGGTAATTTTTGGTAAAAATAGGGTTGGTACTCCGGTAACAACTGAGGATGTAGGATTTTGATCAAATCTTTTAGAATCAAGTCGGGGCGCAAATAGCCCAATTCAAAGTACTCCAAACCGCCTGTTTCCCCCTTCTTGGCGGTGTAAGTGTACAACTCACCCGATTGCCAAGCAGCAAAGGCTTGGTAACGTGGTTCACGTGTCCCCATCTCAGCTCGAGAAGCAAAGTCTGCTGCCCCAATCCAAATGGGAGCCGAGCTGGCCTGGTCCAGCACGTATTCGTAATTGAGTTGCAAGCTCCCCGAACCCGCATTTTTCTCAAATGCATACGTTCCTCCCGCTTGGGCAAGGAGCTGTGCTGCCCAACTGTCCGCACTCGGTGCATACCAAATATCCTGATACATCACCCCGCTGAGTACTCGGGGTTTGTCTTTTGCTGGTATCGAACTCGCTAAGTTCACCGCTTC
>CAYNIK010000243.1:0-2508 GCA_964397145.1 uncultured Limnohabitans sp. | reverse complement strand
TTCCAGTTCGTGTTTCAGTGTGTACGGGATAGCCACTCCGTCCAGTACTTGCGTGTAGACCTGTTCGATGGAGCCGTTTTGATCAAAATCATTCAGGTACATGCGGATAGGTTTTGTAAGGGAACCCTTCATTCGTGTATTGAATCCCTGATTGCCTAGCGCTAGGTCAGGTTTTCCATCCCCGTTGAAGTCTCCCACTTCCAGGGTTCGGTACCAGCCTTTCAGATTTTCCATGCCTGGCAGGGTCATTTTTTCCAGCTTCTTGCCCACATTCTTGAAGAAGGTAGGAGCCATCCATTCCCCTACGACCACCAAGTCTTGCAGTCCATCACCATCGTAATCCAGTACCTGGGCATCCGTCACCATGCCTAGTGCCTTCAATCCAGGGGCTAGGGCAGCTGCTTGTTCGGTGAAATTTCCTTTTCCGTCGTTGATCCACAATTGGGTGTCGGCAGGCGCCCCATAGGTGAAGGGAACCAGTCTTCCGCCAGTGACTAAGTCCAGTGCTCCATCCGCATTTAGGTCTAATGCAGCTACTACAGAACTACTGCCAAAAACTCCTGCTAGGCCGGTATGGAATCCTTTGGTAAAGTTTCCCTTGCCATCGTTGAGGTAGAGGCGGTCGGCTAGGTCAGGGCTGCCAAAGCCAGATTCATTTCCTCCAGAGGTCACAAATAAGTCTGCATCTCCGTCTTTGTCTGCATCAAAAAATAGGGCGTCCGTATCTTCCGAAAGTGCATCTGTGGCAAAAGCTTCTTGAGGCTGGTAGGTATAGCCTCCTGCTTTTTTGGCAAGGTAAAGTTTGCCAGGGAAGGTTTTGGCTCCCCCAAAGAATAGGTCTTCCAGACCGTCTCCATTGACATCGCCTTTGGCAAATGCTGGACCTTCGGTAGAGAGCATCAGGTAGGTGAGGCGGTCTCGATCAAAATCCACAAACTCATTTTCCTGGTGCGTAAAATCGAGACCTGGATTGCTTGCTTTTACAAACTTGGCGGGATTTGGTGCGGGGAAAAAGGAGGTTCCAGCTGGTAGAGCCCCTGCCTCTGCCCAACTTAATTTGAGTAGCTGGTCTACAGGCACCTTGGTTAACTGGGTAAAACTTCCATCGGGCCACAGGACTTTGATTTCGTCAATGACCGTTACTTTACCCAAACCCATCGTGATTTTTGGATCCACAGAGGATTGAAAGCCACGGTTGGGCATTTGTTCGGTGTAAAAAATCTGATCCCCAGCTTTTACTTGAATCTGGGTGCCTATCGCTCCGGTATTTTTCCCTTTACCCACCAACTGCAATTGGATGCTGTGGTGCTCTGGCTGGAGGGTTTTGCCCTTATTTTTAAAAATTTGGGCGGGTGCATTCACGTTGTTGACTACCAAGTCCAAGGTGCCGTCATTGTCCAAATCTCCATAGGCAGCTCCATTGGAGTGGATGGCTTTACCCAAGCCCCATTGGTCTGCCACATTTTCAAAGCGAAGGTCGCCCAGGTTTCGGTAGGCATAATTCGGAATGGGGTTGACTGGGATGGGATCGATAAGGGCTTTGTAATCCACCCCATTTTGGGAGATGATTTTCACTTTAGTCTCCTCATCATCGATGAAGTTGAGGTAATCCAAGTCAGTGATGTCTTGGTAGATTCCATTGGCCACAAAGATGTCTCGCTTGCCATCGTTGTCCATGTCAAAAAGGAGGGCTCCCCAGCTCCAATCGGTAGCTTCTACATTGGCCAGTCGTCCCACTTCACTGAAGGTTCCATCTCCATTGTTGAGGTGGAGCATGTTTCGGGAAAATTGGTAGTGGTAGCCGTGGGTTTTGTTGAACTGAAATTTGTCCCAATTCTCAAAGGTGGTGACCTGCTTGAGTCGAGTAGGCGGCTCAGGGAGCATGTCGGTCACAAAGATATCCAAGAGCCCATCTCCGTTGAGGTCGGCAATATCGGCGCCCATGGAGGCCGCGCTGAGTGAGCGCATTGAGGATTCAAGGGACTCGGTGAAGGTTCCGTCCTGATTATTGATGTAAAGGTAGTCCTTCTCAAAAAAGTCATTCGAAATAAAGATATCGGGCCAGGTGTCCTGGTTCACATCTCCGATAGTGATGCCCAATCCGAAGCCAATCACGGAACCGTAGATACCTGCTTCTTCGCTCACATCGGTAAACTTTTCCCCATCGTTGCGGAAAAGTTTGTCTCCACCCACTGGGTCTCGCACCGGCCGTTCATTTTGCATCTTGTTGAAGGTGCCTATGGCTTGGTAGGAGTTATTGAGTAGGTAGACATCTAGGTCTCCGTCTTTGTCGTAATCAAAAAATACGGCATGGGTAGAAAATCCTTGATCGGCTAGCCCGTAGGCTTCGGCCATCTCCTTGAAGGTGCCATTGCCTTGGTTGATAAACAATTCATTTTGCTTGTTGTCCCCTTCCACATCGCCGGAATTACAGACGTAAATGTCCATCCAGCCGTCTCCATTGACATCCGCCATGGCTACGCCGGTACTCCAAGCACGAGTCCCTGC
>CAYNIK010000242.1:0-2509 GCA_964397145.1 uncultured Limnohabitans sp. | reverse complement strand
TCCTCTCCTTCAAAGATCAGGTCATCTTTGAACCGGGTGAAATCGTCAATGGCTCTGGGGAGTTCTACAAGGTTTTTACCCCCTACAGTAAAAACTGGCTCGAAAAGTTTAGAACAACCCGAGTACAACCGCTGCCAACTGCCAACTGGAGTAACTTATTCCAAACTTCAGCGCTCCCCATGCCTACGTTAAAAGACATGGGTTTTGCCCCCTCTCCCATTGAAATCCCGATGAATGAGCTTGACGAAGAAATCGTCAGACACTACGAGGAGCGACGTAATTTTCCTGCACAGCGGGGCACCAGCCGCTTGGGAATCCATCTGCGATTTGGCACCCTTTCCATTCGTAAACTTGCCCTCAAGGCGGCTTCGCTCAACGCCACATTCTTGAATGAATTGATTTGGAGGGAATTTTATGCAATGATCCTAGGACATGCCCCTCAGGTAGTCGACCGGGCATTCAAACCCCAGTACGACCGCATTCCTTGGCGAAACAATGAAGCCGAATTTGAAGCCTGGTGTGCAGGTACCACTGGCTACCCCATCGTGGACGCTGGCATGCGGGAACTGAATGCTACTGGATTTATGCACAACCGGGTTCGAATGATTGTGGCTTCTTTTTTGACCAAGCACTTGCTCATCGACTGGCGCTGGGGAGAGGCTTATTTTGCAAAGAAATTACTCGACTTTGAACTAGCCTCCAATAATGGGGGATGGCAATGGGCGGCAGGAACCGGTACCGATGCGCAGCCCTACTTCCGCGTATTCAACCCGGATTCCCAAACGGAAAAATTTGACAAGGACCTTACCTACATTAAAAAATGGATCCCAGAATTTGGGACTGCATCCTACCCAAAACCAATTGTAGAACATAAATTTGCACGAAATAGAGCAATAGAAACCTACAAAAAAGCCTTGACCCCATGAACATAGGAGATCGCGTGCGAGTCTTGCACGGCAAAGAAGAAGGCGTGATTCGCAAAGTCTCCTCAGGAGGTCGCATTGAAGTGGAGATTGAAGATGGCTTTGTGATTCCTGTTCTCAAATCCGAGGTGGTACTTGTGGCAGAAGCGGAGAAAAGTTACTTCGGAGAGGCCCACAATCCTTCCCAGGAGATCGAGACTCCAATGCCCATCTCAGCTCCGAAAGACCAGGGGCTCTACCTGGCCTTCTTGCCGATCAATGACCAAAACCTCAGCCTTTACCTGATCAATGATAGCCGTCAAGCCTACCTTGCCCATGCTTCTGAAGTGTATGGGACCAATCACCGGACCCTCTATGCAGGGACGCTCGGCGCTGGGGAAGCCAAAAAAATAGACGACCGACTCCTCAAAGAATTAGACGAATGGCCTTCGTTTTTGCTACGTTTTATTCCCATTCAACCGAAGTTGGAAAAAGCAATTCCAGCCTTTGAACGGCAGTTTAAACTCAAGGCAACCCAATTTTTCAAGCACTTGAGTAAGGCTCCCTTGCTCGGAAAGAATGTCTACCTATTTGCCTTGGAGCAAACGACCAAGGAGCTGGACATTCGCGGATTGAATGCCGAACTCCACCAACTCAGTTCCACACCTCAACCTGCAAAAGTGCAGGCCCCTGCAGCCTCCATTGACCTCCACATCGAAGTCCTCCATCCGAAGCCGGATAGCCTGAGTAACTCGGAGAAACTGCGGATTCAGTTGGAAGTTTTTGAGAAAAACTTAAACCAAGCCATCGCAGCAGGGATGGACCAGATTACCTTCATTCACGGCATTGGTAATGGCGTACTTCGAAAAGAAATTCACAAGCGATTGAGTCAACTTGGAAATATTTCCTACTTTCAAGACACGCAGAAAGATCAGTGGGGCTATGGTGCTACCCTGGTCAAAATTTCCTAAGAAACTCTCCGAATGAAATCCCCTGTATTTCAGCTCTTTTCACACCAACACCAACAGGCCAAAGCCCTTTTTTTAGAGCTTGGAAAGGAAATCAAGTCTTCAAAGGCCATTGCCCTCTTGGAACAATTGGAGTTTTTGGAGCTTTATTCCGAACTTCTGGAGAAGATTCACTTTGAACAAAAACACCTCGGCTATTCCTTATTTTTTCCACTTAAAACCCTCAAAAAGTCCTTAAAAAAAATCCACCACCTCAAGCTGGTGGAAAAAGGACTAAAAGAGCGTGAAAAAAATTTATCCATCACCTTTGAGAGCTTCAAAGCTTATTTGAACGAGCAAAAAAGAGCGATGCAAAAGGATGCCTTTGACCTGATGGTGGGCAGCTCTTTAAAAATGTGGGAAGAGTACCTCGAAAAAGCCCATGAAGCCAGTAAAGGCATCAAGCCGTTAGTGCTCACCACCTCCATACACCAGTTGGTGCAAGAGGAATTGAACTCATTGAGCAAGGAAGTAACGCCCCCCATGTCGACCCAAGGATTCCGAGATCTTTTTGAGGGCCTTCGTAAGGTGATTATTCTGGAAAATTTGTTGGTTCACCTAGGTCTCAATCCGATTTACCTCCCACAAATCCACGAGGAA
>CAYNIK010000241.1:0-2524 GCA_964397145.1 uncultured Limnohabitans sp. | reverse complement strand
AAGGTTTGGTCTTGGACCAACCGCCCCGTTTGGCCTCAAGGCATTCCTTGGCCAAGTACTCCGGTGACTCCTCCGGCAGATCTAGATTGGGACCTTTGGTTGGGAACAGCTCCATACAAGGATTATGTGGGTAATCTAGTTCCTTTCAATTGGAGAGGCTGGTGGGATTACGGGACAGGTGCCTTAGGAGACATGGCCTGTCATATCATGGAACCTCCATTCCGAGTACTAGGCTTGGGATATCCCAAATCTGCCGAATGTTCTGTTGGCTCCGTGTATGTAGGGGAATTCAAAAGAGGACATTTCCCCGAAAGCTGCCCTCCCTCATCACACATTACCCTACGTTTTGACCGTCCTGGGAAGGATGATTTGGAATTCCATTGGATGGATGGAGGAATTCAGCCCACACGCCCAGAAGAGTTGGGGGCAAATGAGCAAATGGGTGATGGAGGCAATGGGGTGATTATCGAGGGTACCAAAGGAAAAATGATGTGCTCCACCTACGGCGCCAATCCTCTCCTATTACCTACCTCAAAAACCAAAGACATCCAGGTCCAAGAATCCCTTTACAGAGTATCTGGAGGAGAAAGAGGTCACTACAACAATTGGGTTGATGCTTGTATTGCTGGATATGGCTCCACAGAATTTCAACAACTCAGTTCCCCTTTCTCCATTGCAGGACCTTTGACAGAATCCGTACTGATGGGTAATCTAGCCATTCGTAGCTACGACTATCAAGCACCAAAAGGACTCCTCTCCAATCAGGTCGAATACCCAGGAAGAGGAATCAAACTCCTATGGGACGGACCGAATATGAAAATCACCAATTTCGATCCCGCCAACCAGTTTGTCACTAGAACCTATAGAGAAGGATATACCCTTTAATTAATTAAAAAAGAGGAAGTTAAGAGCTATTCTTTTGAGTTGTCTCAGAACTTAAACAATAAAAAAGCAAGCATTTTTCAATGCTTGCTTTTTTATTTTCATGGACTTTGGAGCCTTATTGATCCAAGACGATAGCGAAGATCAAAGGAGCTACAATCGTAGCATCCGATTCCACAATAAACTTCGGCGTATCCATGCCTAATTTACCCCAAGTGATTTTTTCATTGGGCACAGCGCCTGAATAGGAACCATAGGAAGTAGTGGAATCAGAAACCTGGCAGAAATAACCCCAAAGCGGAACATTGGTTCGCTGCAAATCTTGATGAAGCATCGGAACTACACAGATGGGGAAATCGCCAGCAATACCGCCTCCAATTTGGAAAAAGCCAACGGTACTTTCTTCGGAAGCATTTTGGGTATACCATTCCGCCAAAAACATCATGTATTCGATACCCGTTCTTACTGTATGCACGTTTTTCACATCACCTGAAATGACGTGACCTGCAAACATGTTTCCCAAGGTAGAATCTTCCCATCCTGGGACAATGATTGGCAGGTTTTTCTTAGCAGCTTCCAACAACCAGCTATTTTTTGGATCAATCTGAAAAGAAGAATCTAGCTTTCCTGAAAGCAATATTTTGTAGAAAAATTCATGGGGAAAATAGGCTTCACCATTTTGATCTGCCTTTACCCATTCCTCAAGAATCACATTTTCGATTCTTCGCATTGCCTCCATTTCTGGAATACAAGTATCTGTGACACGGTTCATGTGACGCTCCAAAAGGCCTTGCTCTTGCTCTGGAGTAAGTTCTCTATAGTTTGGAACGCGTTCGTAGTAGTCGTGTGCCACTAGATTAAATACATCTTCCTCCAAATTGGCTCCAGTACAGGAGATGATTTGTACTTTGTCTTGGCGAATCATTTCGGCCAAGGAAATTCCCAATTCTGCAGTAGACATAGCACCTGCAAGGGTTACCATCATTTTACCCCCTTCATTGAGATGGGTTTTATAACCTTCCGCTGCATCAATCAAGGCTGCTGCATTAAAGTGTCGGTAGTTGTGTTTTAAAAACTCAGTTATTTTCATAAGATTCGATTTTTCTAAAGCTGTGCGAAATTACCTTTTTTTACCCACAAAAAAACCCGGAGGTTATCCGGGTTTTTTAAATGAGGTGCAAAACCTCTTATTTTTTAGCAGTTGAATCTGCCGCTGCAGCTTTAGATTCAGCAGCAGCTGGATTTGCATTGTATTTTTTGTTCAATCCCTCAGTCACAGATTTGGTTACATCAATCGCATCGGTTGCGTACCAAATCGCTCCACCTCTTGTGTGGCTAAGGATTAAGTCGATACCATTTTCTTTGGCATATTCCTTCATGTATTCCTGCACCTGCTCATACACATCGTTCAATAATTTAGATTCATCTGTAGAAAGTTCCTGCATCAAGTTATTTCTATAGTTGACTAGATTCTGTTCTTTCTGCATCAATTCATCCTGCTTGGCACGAATTTGATTTTGAGTCAAGTTGCCGCCTGTTTGCTGAAACATAGCCACTTCTTGTTCGAAACCCTTGGCTCTGGCCTGAAGATCTAAATCCAACTTCTTTCCTTTTTCAGTAATCTCTTCAGATTTCTTTTTGA
>CAYNIK010000240.1:0-2531 GCA_964397145.1 uncultured Limnohabitans sp. | reverse complement strand
AAAGCTACAGAATTTGGGATAAAACTTCCTGACCCACCGCACCATGCAGTTTGCATCCATACCTGGACTTCCGGAAACCAAAGAAAAGCTTCTCAACGCTGTGAAGTTGAACCATCTAGCCCATGCACTTTTGTTTCATGGACCAGAAGGCTCGGCTAACTTGACTCTGGCCTTGGCCTTGGCGAGTTACTTGTATTGTGAGGCAAAAACAGAAACCGACTCCTGCGGTACCTGTGGGTCCTGCCAGCGGATGAATAAATTGATTCTTCCGGATTTGAATTTTGCTTTCCCCGTAGTCGCCTCTTCCAAAGAAGACGAAGGGGATGAGGATGGGAAGGATGAAAAATCCGACCTGATGGGCAACTGGAGAAAGTTTGTCTTGGGCCAGCCCTATGGCAATGTCCACGACTTTATCTACTTCAACGGCTTTGAAAAAAAGCAGTTAAATATCACCAAGGCAGCTGCTCGAAAAATGATTCAGACGCTGTCGCTGATGTCTTTTGAGGGAGGGTACAAGATTATGTTGATCTGGGCACCTGAATATTTACACCCTTCGGCAGCCAATGCCTTACTCAAAATCATTGAGGAACCACCTGCCAAAACCCTGTTCCTGCTGGTCACTTCGCAGGCTGATCAATTGCTTACGACGATTTTATCTCGAACACAAAAGATCCTAGTTCGTGCATTTACGGATGAAGAAGTAAGTACTCACTTGGTAGAATCCGGCCAATGTGATGCGAAAGCAGCGGCGCAAATTGCCATGCTAGCTGACGGAAACCTACGTGCGGCTTATCGTTTGATTGACCAGGTGGAAGACCAAACGATTCGTCAGCTGCGGGACTGGTTTCGTCTTTGCGCCACTAAAAATCTAAAAGATTTATTCGCACTTTCCGACGATTTTCACAAGGCCGATAAGGAATCTCAAAAGTCCTTGATGCTAGCAGGATTGAATGTGACTCGTGAGATTCTATTGAAGAACCTCGATTTGGATCACCTCCTGCGTACTACGGACGAGGACCGTGCTTTTATTACTAACATCAGCAAAAAGGTATTGACCGAGGAGCATGCGCTTCAACTCTACCAGACTTTCAATACCGCGCATTACCATTTGGAACGGAATGGCAATGCGAAAATGATTTTCACCGACTTGTCCATGGAGATTCTCTTGATGATGTCCAAAAACTAGGGAGATGGAAAAGAAGGTTCTTGAAATCGCAGTCACCCATGTAGATTCGAGAGGAACTTTGATTTTGGAAGTCAATAGCTATACTGGATTGGAGAGAAGTAAAGGAACTATCAGAGTAAATGTTGCCACCGAAATCATCAAATTTAGGGGGAATCTGTGGTGAAGAAAACGTCAAAACGAGAAAAACAGTGAGTCATCAACCTATAAAAATTGGAACTCGTGCCAGTAAACTTGCCCTTTGGCAAGCGTACCATGTGGCAGACTTGCTCCAAAAAGCGGGACTGGCATCGGAAATTGTTCCAATAGATACCAAAGGGGACCAGGTCTTGGATGTTTCCATTTCAAAAATTGGTTCCAAAGGGGTTTTTACACAAGAATTGGAAGATCAATTGTTGGATGGGAGCATTACCATTGCAGTCCATTCAGCAAAGGACATGCCTTCCAGTTTGGGGGAAGGCTTGGAGCTGATTGCTTTTTCAACACGGGAGCAAGCCCAGGATGTGCTACTTTCTACGAAAAAAGGAGTTTCCTTGGCTGATGCCAACTTGGTGGTGGGCACTTCTTCTACGCGAAGAATTGCGACACTCAAGCATTTTTATCCTCAGGTAAAAACCGTGGAGGTAAGAGGCAATCTTCAAACCCGAATTCGAAAAATGGAGGAAGGCCATTGTGATGCGCTGCTCCTGGCCTATGCGGGAGTGTACCGAATGGGCTACTCGGATCTTTTGGCCGCACACCTAGATTTGAATGAATTTATTCCAGCTGTGGGTCAAGGATCTATCGCTATTGAGGCATCCTCTAGTCTAGATTCCACGCTTCGCGAAGCTATCGTTGCGGCATGCAATGATGAGGCTACCCAAATCTGCTTGCTTGCCGAACGTGCCTATCTCCGAGTTTTGGAGGGAGGGTGCAGCATTCCAGTTTTTGCAATGGCCACACTTGCAGAAAATCGAATTCAGCTAAAAGGAGGGATTGTGAGTTTGGATGGACAACAGCGCATTGTGCTTGAAGTGAGTGGGCCAGCTAGCCAAGCGGTGCAATTAGGTGAATCCTTGGCCAAGGAAGTCCTCCAAGCGGGAGGAAAAACAATTTTAGAACAAATCAAACAGTCCCCACATTGATATGAACCAGAAAATGCGGATTTTATTCTTTTTCCTTTCTGTGCTGAGCTTTTCGGCTTGTGGCAAAGACAAGGATTATGTAGTCACCATTTCCACCCGACATGGAGAGATTAAGGCCATTCTTTTTGACGATACCCCGGTACATAAGGAGAACTTTCTTGACTTAGCGGAAGCGGGTCGATTTGATTCCACCCAATTTCACCGAGTAATTCAGGGCTTCATGA
>CAYNIK010000239.1:0-2562 GCA_964397145.1 uncultured Limnohabitans sp. | reverse complement strand
GAAAGTTCTACGATTGATTTGAAGTTTTTTAACCCAAAATCAAAATATTGTGAAAGAATCTGATAGAATAAACGAATAATCCTCTTATTTACCCCAGAGAATTCCTTGATTTCAAATTATCTCTTGCAAAAAGGGGGAAATCAAAAACCGCGGATCTTTACAATTTATTCTTCTTGACAAAGTCCCTAGCCTCCTGGTGCGCAGGATGCTTACGTTTTGCATACCTTTTCACTTGGTTGAAATAGGTTTTTGCCAAAGCCTTGTTTTTTTCTGCAGTAGCAATCTTCCCTAACGAGATCAACGAATACAAGTAATAGCCACTTTCTTGAGTTTCAGATTCTTCACCGATTGTTGCAGTCTTGGAATAATACCGCTTTGCTTCAATGATATTGCCTATCCGGTAAAAATATTCTCCCAAATAAAATGAGGCATAACGCGCACTCGTGGCCTCGTATCCAAATTGCTTCTGTTCAATTCTATCCAAGATTTCCAAAGATTCCTGCATGGCTTGTGTCCACTTGCCTGTCGTGTAAAGGTAGCGGGCATAAGAGCGATGGAAATATGGGTTATTTGGAAATTTTTCATGCAAGTATTCTACAATTCGTAGTGCATCTTCAGGTCTTTTTTCCTCGGACCCATATAGCCTAAACAAAAAATATTGAGCCTCTACTCGAGTATAGAAGGCATTGGAAGCCACTTTTTCCAATTGCGTAAGCCCCAATTTCTTGTTGCCCTTTGGGAAAAGTGCCAAAACGGGTTTTAACAAAGGATAGTTCTCAGGAATCCAAACTGAAAAATAGTTGAATAGTGCATCTCCTAAAAGTAACTCCGGATTAAATTCCTCCTCTCCACGACTCATTTCCATGTAGTTGAGTGCATTTTTACCAGCAAAAGTAGCTTTGGTCCAACTTTTTCGTTCGCTGTATAAGCGACCTTGGAATCCATAACCAGCCGCAAGAAAGAATGCCGCTTCTTTGTTTTTCGGATTTTGGTCCAACATTTTTTTAGCCTTAGCATTGGCTCGGTCCAGGTATTGGATAAAAATATTGTCGTATCGCTTATTGTCAACATTGATTTCAATACGCCACCAATAACCCACAGCCATCAAAAAATCAGGGAGTGGATGATTCGGATACTGGTACATGATCACCGCAAAATCTCGTTCTGCCGTAGCAAAATCAAAATTATACATGCTATTGATCGCTTTGGTGATCCGGTATTGCAAGCCCTTATCCAATAGTAGGTAGGGAGCATGGGCAGTGCCAGGCTCTGGAGCTTGGGCTTTTGCTACTGGAGATGCGACTAAACAACTAAATAAAAGGAGCCCGAGAAACAGGTGACGCATAGCTTGTAAAGGGTTTACGCTGCAAATCTACGGTGAATTCAATACAAACGTTTAGATTTACTTGATTAACACAAGAAAATGGCAACAGCAGCTTCCCCTTTGGCCCAAAAAATTTCAGAAACCCTTGATTTTGACAAGCGCCTTTTTTTCGCCTTGCTTGTAATTATTTTTCTTATAATCAGATACTTAACGAATACACTGATCTTGGAAGCCATTCCTGACGCGGAACGATTGGAAGCTCAGGGAGACCTCTTATTTTTTCACATTTTTAATACACTAAACTACCTTTGGACTCCATTTGCCCTCCTCTGGAAGTTTACTGTGATCGCCTTTCTTTTCTGGTCAATAGGATTAACGATCGGTTATAAAGTAAAATTTAAGTCACTTTGGCAGTTTGCCTTGGTCGCCGAACTCATCTTCATATTCCCAGAACTGCTTCGCTTGCTGTGGTACATGAATCCAACCGGTACCGTAAGTTACCTTGAGATCCAAAACTTTGAGCCCTTATCTGCTCTCTGGGTTCTAGGTCCAGAAAATATTCAGGAACGCTACCATTACCCACTTTCCCTGCTGAACCTATTTGAAATCGGATATGGTATCATTTGGGTCCTTGGATATCATACGATCAGCCGCAGAAGTATTCAGGAGAGCATTCCTGTGGTGCTTCTCTCCTATTTTCTACCCCTGATCCTTTGGCTAGCATTCTATGCAGCCTCCTACCGTTAGGCCTGCTTTAACTTTTTAGCATCTCCCCGACAGCGGTCCGAGCAGTACTTGACTTCCTCCCAGTTTTTTTCCCACTTTTTTCGCCAAGTATAGGGACGGTTGCAAACCACACAGATTTTGGTGGGTAAGTGTTGCTTTTTCATGTTAAGACCAACGTTTAGAGAGGGTGTGTTTGGCCAATACGCGCACCGCATCAGCTACGACTTCAGGAGCCTTTTGAGCTGTCCAAATGCGGTCTCTAGCCTCAGCTGCTGCCTTTTCCACATCCACAATGGGATATGGGTATGTTTCACCATAGGCAAAACCAAGTCCCTGCAATTCGATAGGAGTCAGTTCCCAAGGAGTATGCAAAAATGCAAGAGGAATAGGTGCCAGCTCAGGCACCCATTTGCGGATAAAGGTGCCCTCAGGATCCTGTTCTTGTGATTGCTTGACAGGATTATAGATTCGCACCGTATTGATTCCCGTGACACCAGCCTGCATTTGAAGCT
>CAYNIK010000238.1:0-2567 GCA_964397145.1 uncultured Limnohabitans sp. | reverse complement strand
GATTGGGGAATGACAGTGGGGTATTGGGCAAGTATGTAGCCTTCCACAATTACCGTGCTCGCGTGTCTGGAGAGTACGAAGGTCATGCCGAATACACCACCTCGGGAGGGAGACCTACGAGTGGGTATTTCCCACGATTCCGAAATGTGTACAAGCAAGAAACCGACTTTCTACGGGGCTATGCGGCAGGCTTCTCGGCCGGCCGTGGAGTAGGTCCAGATACCAGCGGCATCGGGATGGATTTGAAAAATAACCTCCTAAACCCAGGGCAGTATGGACCTTGGCATGTAGGCTCGCACATGATGGGTGAGACGCTGCCAAAGGAAAGTAACTACGTGGCATTAGATCCCAATTTGAAAGATGAGTGGGGTATGCCACAGTTGAAGGTTTCCATAGATTACGACGACAACGACGAGAAGATGGTGAAAGACTACCTCGAGCAGATGACGGAAATGTTTACGAAGGCAGGCTTCACCAACATCCAAACTTCCGACAGCAAGCAGGCGCCAGGCTTGGATATTCACGAGATGGGTGGAGTGCGTATGGGTAAGGATCCCAAGACCTCCATGTTGAATGCCAACCATCAGTTGCACGCCGTGCCGAATGTGTATGTGACCGACGGATCCTCCATGACCTCAACTTCTACTCAAAATCCTTCGTTGACCTACATGGCCTTTGCCGCCCGCGCTGCGCACCATGCCGTAGCGGAGAGTAAGAAGAAGTAAAGCAGTGTAGCATAAAAAAAACCCGAATTATTCCTGATTCGGGTTTTTTTGTGCGAATTAGCTGATGGGGCTTAAAAAGGCAGTTTCCCCAAGTCCACATTTCCACCAGAGAGGATGATGCCGACTTTTTTTCCGGCAAAGCGCTCCTTATTGGCCAGTAAGGCCGCTAGGGGAACAGCACAGGAGGGCTCGATGATGATTTTCATGCGTTCGTAAACTAGGCGCATGGCTTCGATGATTTGCGGATCTGTGGCGAGTAAGATATCCCGTACATGGGCTTGAATCAAGGCAAAGTTGAGTGTACCCAAAGAGGTTAAGAGTCCATCTGCAATGGTGTTTGGGCCCGTTTGTGGAATGATGTATCCTGCATGAAAGGAGCGGTAGGCATCATCTGCCCCGGCTGGTTCCCCAGCGATCACTTCGATCTGGGGATTGAGGTAATGTGTGGTCAGTGCCGTGCCACCCAACAATCCTCCTCCCCCGACGGGGGCCATCAGGATATCCAGATCCGGTTGGTTTTCTAGGAACTCTAGCGCGCAAGTTGCCTGTCCTTCGATCACGTCTAGGAAATCGTAGGGAGGAATGAAGGTTGCTCCAGTACGGGCAACGACCGCCTCTAGGGTACTTTCTCGGGCTTTAAGATTGGGTTCACATTCGATGATTTCTCCTCCATAGCCTTTTACTGCCTTCTTCTTGATGTCGGGGGCATTGGAAGGCATGACGATGTAGGAGGGGATTCCTGCTACCGTGGCGGCACGGGCGAGCGCAGCGGCATGGTTGCCGGAACTGTGCGTTGCTACGCCTTTTTCACGTTCGCTGGGGGTCAGTTTCATGACCGCATTGGCCGCCCCGCGGGCCTTGAATGCACCGACTTTTTGAAAGTTTTCGCACTTAAAGTAGATGCTACACCCTGCGATCTGATCGATGGCCTCCGAAGTAAGGATAGGAGTCCGGTGGATAAATGGCTGGATACGGGCATGCGCCGCTCGGATATCGGAGAGGGTAGGAAAGTTCATGAGGTAAAGATAGGGGAAAGGAGATTGGAAGTACGAGGTACGAAATACGAGAAGGGGAACTAATGTCAAACACCGAACGCTGATTGAAGAATTTCGAAGTAGGGATAATTGTACAAGGTACCAAGTACGAAGTACCAAGTAGGGATTCGCATTAGAACTGGAATTCTGGTGCTGAGGGATCTTGGTACATTGTACTTGGTACTTTATACATTTTTTACCCCTTCCACTGAAACGATTTTTCATCCACCGCCCGCATGGTGCAGAGCACCCCGTCCAGGTGGTCGTACTCGTGTTGGATGAGTTCGGAGATTGCCCCTTCCACCTTCCATACCTGAGGTTGCCAGTGTTCATCTAGGTAGTGGAGGCTGAGGGACTGGTGGCGCTTCACGCGGACAAGTAGGTTGGGAAAACTCATGCAGTCGTCCCATAAGTCAAATTCTTCTTCACTCAATTCCTTCAATTCCGGGTTGATCACCACATAGGGACGGTCGAGCTGTAGGTAGAACAGGCGCTTCATGATTCCTAGCTGAGGAGCGGCGATGCCTCTCCCAAAGCCATAGACCCGACGCACATCCTCCATGGCCTCGTGGAGCTGCTGTATCCAGCCTGGGACTTCGTCAAGTTCCTCTCGAAGCACAGGGGCACATACTTCATAGAGTCGAGGATCTCCGAGTTTGAGGATATCGTGGATGGTTTTCATGAGTTAAAGAAACAAAGTAGAAATATAATGGAAATAGGGTTGAAATATACTTCGCTGGGCCTGCCTGCGGAAGGCTGGCTCGGTTTATTTCCACCCAATTTCCACGGTATTTTTAACGTATTTCTC
>CAYNIK010000237.1:0-2575 GCA_964397145.1 uncultured Limnohabitans sp. | reverse complement strand
GACTAAATAAATCAGCGCTTGTTCCATAAACTAGTCGGATTCAGTGTTAGATTTTGTAAATAATTCGCAAAGATACGATTTAAACCCTTCTTGCCAAGTTCAATTTTAGAGGCAATTTTGATTTTTTTAAGGGAAGGGAAAAGATTGGATTTTTCTTTAGTTCCTATCGCAATTTGAGCGAATTCGTACCTAGTTGAGCGAGATCAAAAAGAGATGAAAAATAAGAAGAACTTGCTTATTGAATTGAAAAAAGGCGGATTGTATAATCCAATAGGGATGCGTCTCCCACTTCTCCATGTCCAGGAACTACCCGATTTACCTGAGGAAAGGCATCTTTTACTTTTTGTACCGTTTTATGCCATGCCTCCACATTTGCATCCCCCAAATACCCCTTGCTGGCATTCAATTCCTTGATTAAGCATCCTCCGAATAAAACTTGATCTTGCGGAAAATAGCCAACAACATTGTCTCGAGTATGACCTTCTCCAAAAAAAGAAACCCAAACCTCCTTTCCTCCTATCAAGAATTCGGTAGCATGGGTAAATCCCTGCTGGGGGACAGTGGCCTTGTTTGCAAAAGCTAATTCTAAGGTCAAGTCCAGTGCATGTGATGGTACTCCCGCCTCGTGAAAGGCTTGCAAGCCTCCAAGGCAGTCGTTGTGAAAATGCGTTGGAACTATGGCTACAAGTTTACTTCCCAGTTCTTCCTGTACCCAAGCAATCAGTTCCTGTGAACTTTCATTAGCTGTTGGACTATCAAAAATCATAACCTCCTCTCCGACCTGGATGAGCAATCCATTGCAAGACACCTTCCCAAAATCATCGGTTTGAAGGAAAGATCTGTGTACAAAGGTATGGGGTGTAATTTGCTCCACTTCCAACCGGTGAGAGCGATAGACTACCGAACTTGTTGAATTAGCAGCCTTTTGCGAAAATGCGCTCTGGCTAAAAAAGCCACATCCTAGCAAAAGGAGAATTTGAAAGAGTTTCATAGCTGGGTAAAAAAGAAAAACAAAACTAGCGAAGGAAAGGCTGAAGTTCCTTTTTATTTCCTTGAAAATGAATTCCCTACTGCTTGGCATTTGGGATTATTGAAGCAAGACTGGAAAAAATTCAAGAAAATTCTAAATTTGCTTCTCGAATTCGGGGTGTGGCGCAGTCCGGTAGCGTACACGTCTGGGGGGCGTGTGGTCGCAGGTTCAAATCCTGTCACCCCGACTTGATGAGCAAGGAGTTACGACGTAAAAAATCGTAGCTCCTTTTTTTGTTCCACCTAAATTAATTGTAGATTGTTTTATTGGTTGGTGAAATTTAAAAGCTAAAGAAAGTTAGAAATGGAATCTAGTCCTTTTTTTGTTTTCAAAAGTTATCTAATAACCAAAATGAAAGTAAAATTATTCGCATTCATGGAACATCCATTGAGAAAAATAATGGGTTAACAATCAATAAATGGCATAGCTAAATAAGGAGACACCATAGAAAGGAAGTTCTAAAAAGTTTCACACAAGCATAGAAAATAAACCCTCAAGAATGCTTTTATGTACAATTGGTAATAAGAAAGACCTTCCAAATAAAGATCTGCAGACTGGTATAAACTATTTCCTCTATAGAAAAAAATAGAATGACATTTTTTTTGCAATAGTTTATTTCTGTAAAGAAAGCTGTGCATAAAAATGAAATGCTTAGGATTTAATTAACTTAATTTTTTTTGCACTTTTAATTATCCAATGTATTTTTGATTTGTAACCTTAAACCTGAATAACATGGAACTCTTATCTGACATCGTACGATACTTTGCTATTGGTTGTTTTTTATTGATGATTATCGGATTTTTCTCACCTTCAAAGGCCTTATTTTGGTATAAAGGTGAGAAAACTAGAAAAAAATCATCCCTAATATATTTGATTTCATTTATTGGGTTAATGATAATCTCGGCGGTCATACTTCCAAGTGAAGTAAAGGAAAGAAGAAGAATTGAAAATGAAGCAATAGCCTTAAAAAATAAAGAAGAGAAATTAAGAAAAGCAGAAGAGGAATCACAAAAATTAGAAGAAGAACCGGAAATAATTGAAGAAAATACTCCAATCCTTTTGCAAGACATCAATGATTTTAAAGATTATCCTGAAAAATATATTGGAAAAATTCTTATAGCTTACTGCTCTTATAATGAAAAAAATGGATTGAAGTTAAAAGAGCTGGTTAAAGGTTCTAAAAATGATACAATACCAATCTATTTTGATTTAAGAGCATTTCACGAAGGGGAGTTACAATATTTAGAAATGAAAATGGACCTTCCAACAAATCTACAAGTTCCAAATATTACAAGTGTTTCAGAGGAACTACAGGTTACTTTTCAATTCACAAAAGGGGATTTTTATAGTGGGAATAAAATCATTTCAATAAGTAGAAAATAGAAAAGAATTTATTTGTTAAAAACGCCTGAAGTGGGTGTGTATGTTAATATTTTAAAAAAACCAACACTTTATGTGTTGGTTTTGTTTTTGGTCCCCATATAGACCCCGAAATTTTTAAGGAGTAGGACAAAAATCAAATCCCTCTACCTTTCAATCAATCTG
>CAYNIK010000236.1:0-2575 GCA_964397145.1 uncultured Limnohabitans sp. | reverse complement strand
CAGCCCTTCGGAAAAATTCGCCCAGAAAGTATTGGCAGAAATCAATACCCAACTGGAAACACTTCCCCGCAAGGAGATCGCTGCCAAGGCTCTAGCCAACTCCTGTGCGGTGATTCTGGAAGATCAAGCCACAGCCATTACGCTAATCAACGAATATGCCCCTGAACACCTGATTTTGGCAGTAAAAAAAGAGGAGGAAGTGGCCAATCAAATTCACTCAGCCGGTTCGGTGTTTTTGGGCAATTACAGCCCAGAGGCAGCTGGAGACTATGCCTCCGGCACCAACCATACCCTACCTACCTCCGGCTATGCCCGCAACTACAGTGGGGTGTCTTTGGACAGCTTTGTAAAAAAAATCACCTATCAGAAGATCACTCCGAAAGGCCTGAAAGCACTTGGTCCAGCAGTTGAGATCATGGCCACCAACGAGCAATTGGATGCCCACAAGCAAGCTGTAAGCATTCGACTCGCGCACCTGAAACGCATGAAAAAATGAAGATAGACATCGCTAGCCTACTTCGGCCTCACTTGCGCCAGCTACAACCCTATACCTCTGCTCGAGACGAGTACAGCGGTACCGAAGGGGTGTTTTTGGATGCCAACGAAAATCCATTTGGTTCGAGCACAAAGCAGGATTTTAACCGCTACCCGGATCCCTACCAATCTGCTTTAAAGCAAGAAATCGCCAAGATTAAAGGCGCAAGCCCTGCACAGATTTTTCTAGGAAACGGATCGGATGAGGCCATCGATTTGCTTTTCCGTGCCTTCTGCAATCCAGGACAGGACAATGTCATCCTGCTCCCTCCCACTTACGGGATGTATGGAGTCAGTGCAGCCATCAATGGCGTGGAGGTCCGGAATGTCCCCCTGACGCCTGACTTCCAGTTGGAGCCCGAAAAGATCTTGGCGGCAGCGGATGCACATTCTAAAATACTGTTCATCTGCTCCCCAAACAATCCCTCAGGCAATGCAGTCAAGCGGGATGACATCCTTTTCCTCCTAGAAAATTTCCCTGGAATTGTGGTGGTGGACGAAGCCTACATCGATTTCAGCGAAGGACCCAGCTTAATCACTATTCTGGATCAGCACCCCAACTTACTCGTGATGCAAACTTTGTCCAAAGCCTGGGGACTCGCCTCCCTTCGACTGGGTATGGCCTTTGCAAGTCCAGAATTGATTCGGGTACTCAATCAAATCAAACCTCCATACAATATCTCGGGATTGACCCAGGAAACTGTCCTTTCGGCGCTTCAAAACAAAGGAAAAGTGGATGAGTTTATTCAACTGATCCTTGAGGAGCGTGAATTTCTACGGAAGGAACTGGAACAATTACCCTACATCCTCAAAGTTCATCCCTCGGATGCCAACTTTCTACTTGTCCAGTTTGCCCACCCAAACCAGGTGTACGAGGACTTGGTCAAAGAAAAAATTATAGTCCGTAACCGTTCCTCAGTTTTGCACTGTGCCGGTTGCCTACGGATCACAGTAGGTACGCGAGCGGAATCCATTGCCCTACTGCAGGCTTTGGAAAAAGTATGTCAAGCCTAAATCAATCCATCGAGTTGTTTCCCATTGATTTCATGAAAAAGAAAGTCCTTTTTATAGACCGAGACGGTACCCTCATCAAAGAGCCCCCTACCGATTTTCAAGTGGATAGCCTAGAAAAATTAGAGTTTATCCCCAAGGCCATCTCCAACCTCCGCAGGATTGCAGAGGAATGTGATTACGAACTGGTGCTGGTGTCCAACCAAGATGGATTGGGGACAGACTCCTTTCCAGAAAAGGATTTTTGGCCAGCTCAATACAAAATGCTCAAAACCTTGGAGCAGGAAAACGTACACTTTGCTGCAATCCACATCGACCGCAGCTTTGAACACGAGCAGGCCCCCACACGCAAGCCGAGAACAGGCATGCTCACTGCCTATTTTTCAGAAGACTACGACCTTGCCAATTCGTATGTCATCGGAGATCGTATCACGGACATTCAACTCGCACAAAATCTAGGTGCAAAGGCTATTTTCTACGGCGAACCTCAGGGGGATGCAGTTTTGTCCACCAAAGACTGGGACGAAATCTACACCTTCCTCAAACTTCCTCCACGGAAAGCGGTCGTACACCGGAAGACCTCCGAAACGGACATTTCCATTGAACTAAATTTGGATGGTTCTGGAGCCTGCTCCATTTCCACTGGACTGCATTTCTTTGACCACATGCTCGAGCAATTGGGTAAGCATGGAAGCACGGATTTATCCATTCAAGTGAAGGGAGACCTTCATATCGACGAACACCACACCATCGAAGATACCGCACTTGCCTTGGGCGAGGCCTATGCGAAGGCTTTGGGTGACAAAAAAGGGATCTACCGCTATGGATTTTTGCTTCCCATGGATGATGCCTTGGCACAGGTAGCCATTGATTTTGGAGGGCGGCCATGGTGTGTCTGGGATGCTAGTTTCTCCCGCGAAAAAGTCGGCGACATGCCCACAGAGCTGTTTTTTCACTTCTTCAAATCCTTCTCGGATACAGCGAAGTGCAACTTGAATATCCGTATCACGGGGGACAACGAACACCACAA
>CAYNIK010000235.1:0-2585 GCA_964397145.1 uncultured Limnohabitans sp. | reverse complement strand
CTTGGATGTGGCAGAAGGGGCTGATTTTTTGATGGTGAAGCCTGCTTTGAGCTACCTGGACATCATCAAGTCGCTGAGTGAGGCCCACCCGCTTCCGATTGCCGCTTACAACGTGTCTGGCGAATATAGCATGGTAAAGGCTGCTGCCGACCGTGGCTGGCTGGACTATGATCGCAGCATGAACGAGATGCTTCTTTCGATCAAGCGAGCAGGGGCAAAAGTGATCCTGACCTACTTTGCTAAGGATTTTGCAAAGCAGAAGCAATAAATTAAGCTAGGAACAAAAAAAGCCCCGAATCCGGGGCTTTTTTTTGTCCAATCGGATGGGTTTAGGTTAAGAAATTATCCGATACCCTCCCAAAGGCTTAAATGGACCAGCATGCTTTTTTTATAAAAACAGGTTAAAAAAATAGCCCATTAATTGAAAATTAATAAAGAAAATCAAAATAATGGTTTCAAAATGATAATAAAAATAAAAAAATGTTACAATAAATATAAAAATAGGTTTGCTTTTTAACCAATAAAACCTGTACATTCGAAAAAATCTTCTTTTAGGGGATTTTTTAAGTGCAGTAAAAAAAAAGAACCCCTCCGGAGAAAAAAATGCGACTCTCTTTCGACCGGGTTGGGGCTCTATTGGTCAACGCTATCATTCACCAACTCTCAAATTTAAGATGAAAAAAAGAATCTTAACGCTATTGTTTTTTTTCTTTACCCTCGTTCCTGTTTTACATAGTCAAGAACTGGAACAAAAAGAAGAGGGAACGCTTACACTCTCCGGATCAGTAGATGCCTATTTTCGTTCCAATCTAAATGCTCCCAATTCAGGCGATAATTTTCAAGCGCCAGCTTCTTCATTTGCCAATTTGCCTGGGTTCTCGCTCGGTATGGCCAATATCATTGCCACCTACCAAACTAAAAAAGTGGGGGCTGTTATTGACTTAGTTTTTGGGCCGCGTGGCGAGGATGCTGTTTTTGGATCTCCTCTCTATAGCGGAGGGATGGCTGGAAGTTCTCAACTAGTTAATCAGCTGTATGTGTATTGGAATGTGTCGGATAAGGTGACTTTGACCATGGGTAATTTCAATACCTTTTTGGGATATGAAGTGATTTCTCCAAGATCCAATTTCAATTACTCGACTTCTTATCAATTCTCCTATGGACCATTTTCTCATACGGGACTAAAGGCCAATGTCCAATTATCTGATCGTTGGTCGGTCCTTGCGGCGGTGATGAATCCCACAGATATGACCGAGTTTAATTTGAATGGAACCTATACCCTAGGAGGCCAAATAGGCTACTCCACAGATGCAGGCAATACCTATTTGAATCTGGTGTATGGAGATCAAGATGGCAGGTTAACTACCAAAAATGGATTGCTTTCTGGAGTTACCTCTAAGGGTAGGACTTTCCAACTAGATTTAACTACCGGGGTAGATCTAAGTCCTACAGTATATGCTGGGGTAAACACCACTTACCAAACCACTGGTGCGGGTGAAATTTTTGCTCAAACTGAGGTTCAGCATATCCAAGGTGATGGAGCTGGTTTCTATGGGTTTGCCGGATATTTGCAAGCCAAGCCTTCTGAAAAATTTGGCCTTGGATTTAGAGGGGAATACTTTTCAGTCTTTAATGCTGGTTTAGAGGAGGTAGTGGGCTTGGACTCCAAAGGAAATGGGTCGGTATTTGCAGGCACCCTTTCTGGAAACATTCAGGTAGGGGATAACTTGAAAATGATACCCGAACTGCGGGTAGATAGTATGAAAGAGGAGTTTTTTCTCTCTAAGGATTTAAATGGAAGTAAGGGGCTAGCTTCCTTTCTTCTGGCAGCAGTATTTTCCTTTTAAGCTATTTTCGTTCTGCGTTTAAACTAGGGACAGTAGGATTTGCTAAAAAAAAAACCGAGGTATTGCTGCCTCGGTTTTTTTTATTAGTCCCACCTTTTTCAAATCAAACTCCTAGCAATTTGAAACCATTTCCGCGCTTTCGTTGTATATTAATCCTAAACCCAACTATAGCTCGTGAGAAAGATTCCATTTTTCGCCTTTTTCTTTATGCTGTCAATTGCGATCCAAGCACAGGAATTGTCTGTGAAATCAAGGGCAAACCCTGGGTTGTTTGGTAAACTCAAAGCCTTTAAAATCTCCATAGTTTCTCAAAATGCTAGCACGAATTTTATGGGGCCCCAGGCAAAAAATAAAATGCCCTGGCAGAAAAGGGTAAATGTGGGTTCGCCCCTAGAAATAAATCCATCGGAAGGAAATCAGACTGGTCCAAAATCTAAAAACACAAAACCAAATGAGGTTCTCTCTCCAAAAACTTCCTCAAAGGCAAGTTACCGAGAGCCAAGGACCATGAGAGCCAGAAAAAGGTGGATTCATTAACAAAAAAAAGCCCGAAAATCTGATGATCTCGGGCTTTTTTTTACAAATCCTGCTCTCGTTCGAGCATCAAAATCGCTCCTTGGGAGACGATGAAGTACTTTTCACCTTCATAGACTACTTCATGAGCCCCATTGAGTAAGAAGATTGCCAAATCCCCTTCTTTTGCTTGAAGCGGGACATAGCGAGTTTTTTCCTCTGTCT
>CAYNIK010000234.1:0-2608 GCA_964397145.1 uncultured Limnohabitans sp. | reverse complement strand
CTTTTTCCCCATCATTTCCTGCTTGAAATAGGTCTGCGTCAATTCGCACCTTGCCTTTTCGGAGGTCGAGGTAATGATTTTCCCATTCCAAGGTGGTTTCATGCACCATGGCAAAAGAAAGTGACTGAGCTTCCACCCATTTTTCCCAGTCCCCATGGGCTTCCAATACTTTTTTGAAGTGCTCTGGTTGCTGTAATCGGGGATCAGGCCCTTGATTTTTTTCTTGACAGGAAACTAAAAATACAAGCAGGAGGAGGGGTAAGATCAGTCTTGAAAAACGCATAGAAGTCAAATTTTTCTAAATATACCAAAACAGGAATAGGTTCGGCTAGGAGGTGTTCGTAAAGTCTATCGGATTTTTATTTTTCTCAAAAAAAATGAGATGCCTTCTCAAAGAATAAAAATCCTTGTTTAGATTTGTTCCAAATAAAAAAAGATTCTATGTGGAAGTCCATCCGCCAATTTCTTAATGACATCCACTTGTATGCGGGTTTGACCTGTGGCTTGATTGTCATCGCTGTCTGCTTGACTGGAACGATTTATGTCTACAACACAGAAATTCGTGAATTTTTTGATTCAGAGCGCTATTTTGTAGAGAAGAAGGGGGAGGCTATTCCATTGGATGAATTGAAATCCGCCCTAGAAATGCAATTGGGAGCTCAAGTAGTTGGCTTTCAGGTTTTCGGGGAGGAAGGGCGTACTCATCAATTTTCCCTCAAAAAGCCTGGTGAAGAGAAGCCAATCACCTATTATGTCAATCCGTATTCTGGGGCAGTTCTGGCGGATAATTCGAATAAGACGGCTGCAGAAACCTTTATGGGGTATCTTTTTTCGACACACCGCTGGTTGCTTTTGGATAAAGTCGAAACTCCCATTCTAAATTCCATGTCCAACCAGGATTTGGGACGCTTGATTAACGGGATAGCCACTACTTTGTTTCTCTTTGGGGTATTGACAGGGATCTTTTTATGGGTTCCCCAAAAAGCCAAAAACTGGAAGCAGGGGTTAAAAGTAAAGTGGAATGGGAATTGGAAACGCGTCAATCATGACTTGCACAATACCTTGGCTTTTTACTCGCTCATTGCCCTATTCATTATGGCCGTGACCGGACCTTTCTGGTCTTTTGGCTGGTACAAAACAGGCTGGCAAAAGACTTGGGACACCTACCAAGCCCCTAAAGAAGAATCCAAAGGAAATGCTGCTGCTATTTCCACTCAGGAAACGGAGCCAATCCAAGATTCTCTCCCTCAGCCTACAGTCCCTGCATTTTCTCTAGATGAATTACTCGTCTTGGCCAATCAGCAGCTTCCCTACGAAGGGAATGTGCGCTTTACCTTGCCTGAGGATGCCGAAGGGGAAATTGGAGTGAGTAAGTCACGCACAGGGTTCTTTGCTCGCGCTGGGGCTGACCAACTGAAGGTCATTCCAGCATCGTTAGCAATCAAGGAAACCGTGCTTTTCGAGGACTTTCCTGTCCGTCAGCAGATCGGAAAATCCGTCAAAGCGTTACACACTGGCGAGATTTTCGGTCAGTTTACCAAATTTTTATGGGCCATTGCCTGTGCCATTGCTACCTCCCTTCCCATCACAGGTACTTTGATTTGGTGGAACAAGCGTAGCAAAAAAGGAAAGAGAAAAACGGCTCAGGAATAAGGTCTTGAATTTCGCTGCACGGTAGCAGATTTTCCCAAAACTGGCCTCCTGGTAATTTCCAGACTTGGGATAGATTAGCCTAGGTCTATTGGATATTTTTCCGCTCCATCGTGTGGATTTTCCAAAAAATAGGGAAAATTTACAGCATGAGAATTCTCGTAGTAGAAGATGAGCAAGGCATTTCCAATTTCCTCAAGCAAGGCTTGGAGGAGGAATCCTTTGCTGTCGACGTGGCGGACAATGGGAAAGTAGGTTTGGATTTGGCCCTTTCAGGAAATTACGATTTGCTCTTGCTGGATTGGATGGTGCCTGGAATAAGTGGGATCGAACTCACCCGGCAGTTTCGTAAGGAGTATCCTACCACGCCCATTATTTTTTTAACTGCCAAGGATACGGTAGATGAAACCGTTTTTGGTTTGCAAAATGGAGCCAACGATTACATTAAAAAACCATTTCATTTCGAAGAGCTTCTTGTTCGGATTCGTGTTCAAATGCGAAATACCGTACAAACCGAAGAAAAACTAACCCTGGGTCCGATTGTGCTGGAGCCAGAAAAGCATTTGGTGCTTCTAGAAGGAAAGGAAGTGGCACTTACTCAAAAGGAGTTTGCCTTGCTGGAATACCTCGTTCGCAACAAAAACAAGGTCTGCAGACGTACCCGGATCATTGAAAGCGTGTGGGACATTCATTTCGACTACAACACAGGCATTATCGATGTATTTATCAATTCCCTGCGCAAGAAACTCCAATTGAGCAAAGGAGAGGACTACATTCAAACCATCCGTGGGGTGGGGTACATGGCCAAAGACCGATGAACAATTCCTATAGAGAACGGATTGCGCGTAGGCTCACCTTGGTGACGGCACTCATCTTTTTCCTAGTGTTTCTACTAATTTATTGGGTGGCCAACTTTACGGTGGTGCACAACATTGACCGTGAACTTCAATTGGAGATT
>CAYNIK010000233.1:0-2627 GCA_964397145.1 uncultured Limnohabitans sp. | reverse complement strand
CCCGGTGACCATATTTTTCAAAGTAGGTGTAATCGGCGTGGGAAGGGCGAAAGGTGTCTGCGATGTGTGCATAATCCTTGCTTTTCTGGTCTTCGTTTGGGATGAGGATCCCTATAGGCGTTCCTGTAGTTTTTCCTTCAAATACCCCAGAAAGCAATTCGATTTCGTCTTCTTCTTTGCGTTGCGTAGTGATTTTGGATTGACCGGGTTTCCGACGCTGCATTTCCTCCCGTATTTTTTCCAAGTCTAGGGTCAAACCTGCAGGACAGCCATCTAGGATTGCTCCTAATGCTTTTCCATGGGACTCGCCAAAGGTGGTGAGTCTAAATAGCTTGCCGAAGGTATTTCCCATTATTTTTTTCGGATGATGATCACAGCCAGGAGAATAAGTGCACCAAGCAGTAACACATTGATTGCGTTGGTAAAATAGTACTTATATCGCTGGTTTAAAAACTGGTTGCTTTCAGTGGCGATTTTATCGTAAATCCCACCAAGCCGTTGACCGGATAGAGCTTCGTTCACCTTTGATTCTCCAGTTACTTTAATGATCGCTTGGGGTTTGAGTGTATCGTACACTTCGCGCTCTGGGTCAAAGTAAATCCAGTTGAAATATTGATCAAGCGGATATTCCCCTGCTTCATTCAAGGTGATGAAGTAGTCAAATTCTTTAATTCCAGACACCCTGCCATAACCGCGGTTAATTTGTTGACGCACGTTGGGATCAAAGGTGTTCAGGTTGGTGCCTGTGAGTCGATTAGGCGCTGCAAGTGAGTTGATGTTGCCAACCCCTGCAATTCCAAAATTGTAGGCAAAGCCCTCTCCAGTCTTTACATCCAGGGTAGTGATGTTTTCTCGCAGCTGGAATACCCCTACCGCAACCTCACTCTTTAAGGGATGTGGAGGTAAGGGTTTGACCTTGATGGTGCGAGGCGCGGAGTAAAAGGTTTTGAAATCTTCTTGCCGGTTGGCCCCAAAGAGGGATGGATTCTTAGCGATCTTGTATTTGATCATTTCCCATGGGACGCGTGGGATTTCGATTTTTCCTTCGGAAAATGGAAAAAAGGTACTTTCAAAGACTTTGAATTTTACCCATCTTTTCCCGTTTAGTTCTACCGTTTGAGGCTCTATGGTGGTGATACTGAAGTTTTCTTCCCAGGCATTGGCGGGCTTTAATTTTTTCAGAATGGCATCGAGTTGCTTGCCAGCCTCATAGAATTGAAAGGGAGCTTGATTTTGCTCGGACATAAAAAATGAAATATCCATGGTAAATCCTTCGCCCGCATAAATTTCGGATTTGTCTATTCCCACAGAGAAAAAGGCATCATCTGCGATTTCCACAAATTCAGGGAGTTCATTGCTTCTACCAAAAAAGTCTGCGAATGGGTCGTAGGCATTTCCTCCACCGGCAGATGAACTAGCTGCTGCATCTGCCACTGTAATTCGTTTTCCAGGAGAGGAATAGGTCTTGCCGTTGATGGCAATCGAAAATTTACCTACTGTAAATTGTCCTTTTTTGGTAGGCTTGTAGTACTGGATGATGCTGTTGGAGCTACTCATCTGCCCATTGATGATATTTGTCGAAGAGGACTGAGAAATGCCTTGTTTTTGAAAGCCCGGAATCTCCGGAAATTGATCGTAGGATTTTATTTTTTCGTTGGACAGGGTGACTTTGATCGTAAAAGTCTCGTTGATTCCAATTTGATCGGGTCCAAGATCCACTTTAACTTCCTGACCAAATGCTTCTAGTCCTGTTAGCAGGAGAAAGCAAAAGAAAACCAGTAGGTGTCGTGCTGTAGTCATCATCGTTGCGAAAATAGGGGAATTTCAACTAGGTCCCTCAAAATAACGCAACATCTTGGGATATGCTGCCGTAGAAAAACTTAAAATCAGTTAATCCCTTCAAAATTTTTAGACCATGCTGGATTACGTAAAGACCATTTTACAAAAAGTAAGCTTCAACAGGTTTCTATTTGAACGAGAGCTGAAAAAAGGACTTGGGTACTTGCTGCCTGAGGAATTTCTTGAATTCAAGGTTTGGTGTTATGCCAAGTTTGGGCATCTCCATCAAGCCATCCTTTTGCGTCACGTAGGGCCGCTCGCCCTACTTCCCAATGCCTAAAAGCAAATCCCCTGAAATGTCAATTTCAGGGGATTTTTTTTGTGGTTTAGTTTTCAATCCTTTGTTGCAAAATCGGGATAAGCCCGCATTTGGTGTTCGTTGATGTCTAGGCCTTCGATTTCTTCCTTTTCATCGACCCGGATCCCGACTGTTCGCTTTAGGCTGAAGAAGATCAGCCAAGAGCTACCAAAGCAAAAAAGTCCTACGCATGCGATGCCAATTAATTGAGCTAGTAATTGGTTCAATCCTGCCAGCTCTCCAAATATCCCTACGGCCAATGTGCCCCAGAGTCCACCAATTAAGTGTACTGCAATAGCTCCTACCGGATCATCTATTTTGAGTTTGTCAAAAGCAATGACTGCAAGTACTACCAAGGCGCCTCCAATGGCTCCAATGGAAATGGAATCCAATATGCCCATTTTGTCTGCGCCAGCGGTGATTCCCACGAGACCGGCTAAGATTCCATTAAGCACCATGGTGATGTCATACGTTTTGAATTTGAGGTAGG
>CAYNIK010000232.1:0-2636 GCA_964397145.1 uncultured Limnohabitans sp. | reverse complement strand
ACGAAGTAGCAGAAAAAATTCTTCGACACAGTGCTTCTTTGGGAGGGATAGACCGGTTTACCTTCCAGCTAGACAATGCTGGGTTGAGTCATCAGCAGTTGAGCGAGACCATCGCTCGGATTGGTGAAGAGGTCATTCCTCAAGTACGAAAAGGGTGACCGATTCGATCCTAAGCTAGCGAACACTACATCCCAAATTCTTTTTAAATCTGCTACCTCCAAATCCCCTATGTTCAACAGTTCGGAGTACCCCAAACCGCTCAATGAAGCTCAATTTATGGCCTGGCTGGAAAAGGGGCGTGCCAGCAAAATCCCGTATGAATACCTGTTGATCATTTGGGATGACCTGGAGCAGGAATACTTGCCTATGTATGTAGAAAACCGCGCCGACCTGATGTCCTACGAAAAATACGGCACTTCGCCCGCCCAACAAGTATTGGTCGCTGCCTATGATTTGTATTCCGAGTCTCGGGTGGGGTAGGTTGGAATTTTACTAACAAACAAAAAAGCCCTTCCGGATTCCGAAAGGGCTTAATCTGCAGAGGAGGAGGGATTCGAACCCCCGGTACCTCACGGTACAACGGTTTTCAAGACCGCCGCGATCGACCACTCTGCCACTCCTCTAAAGCGTTTCGATTGGTCATCGAGTGTGCAAAAATAGGGTGTTTCCCTAGTTATGCCAACATCTTTGCTGCTTTTTGTTGTAAGTGCTTGATTTTTTAAGAGTTATTTTTCAAATCAACCGGTTTAGCAGCTTTTTTCGATTGGCTTTAGAATGCTCAGGTGACTAAAAGCGGTACCTTACTTTCCCTCCGGTTTGGCCAATAGCTTTTTTAAATTGTCCCGTGCCCGCTGCTTTTCCTCAGCCAAGTCAAAACTCACATTCACTTCAAAGCAGACCAATACAATGACGGAAGTCAGGTAAAGCCAAAGCATCAAAGCGATGATCGTACCGATGGAGCCATACAACTTGTTGTAACTCGCGAAATTTTCTAGGTAAAAAATGAATCCATAAAAAGATAAGGTGATCAAAAGCCCGGCAAGTTGCGCTCCGGTGGAGAAAAAATGCCACTTGTCGTGTATTGCTGGCGCAAATCGGAAGATAAATGCCGAAGTCAGGAAAAATACTGCGAGAAGAATAAAAAATTTGAGGGTTTTGAACAAAAAGATAACAAACCCATTTGAAACCAGATGTGTTTCCCTCAACTCAGAAATCCAAAAGCTACCAACGATCATCACTGAGCTTGCCGCAAGGACGGTCAGAACCAAGACGAGTACAATGGCAATTGCAATGCCCCTGCTAGCAAGCCAACCTCTATTCTCCTTAGTTTTATACACGGCATTGAAGGAATTCATCATGGAGACTACTCCCTGCGTAGAAGCGAAGAGTGCAAAGAAAAATCCCAAGGAAAGTAAACTTTGTCGAGGCTTAGAAACAATATCTAATAAAGTGGAGGCGATGGTCTCATAGACATCTGCAGGCATTATTCCTTGCACAAAAGTTAGGATGTTGCTCGTAGTCACCATCGGAAAAAAATCCTGCAAATAGGGAATTAGATTGAGCAAAAAAAGGAGCAATGGAAACAAGGCGATGGTGTAACTGAAGGCCATGGAGCCTGCTCTTTCGTTGATATCGTCTTTTTTTAATTGCTGAATAAATATCCGAATTACATCGTATAGGTTTTTATTCTTGCTCCCAAAGTGAATTTTCTTCAAGGCTCTCGCTTTGAGTTGCAGTCGAATTCGCCATTTTAAAACGCTTTCCTTGATCACAGCGAACTTGGCTTAGTTGAAATAGGGATGAAGTAATTCTTGCAAATCCTTAGGTGGTCGAGTAGGTTGGTGATTTTCCTTTCTAAGAAAAGCCAAGGTCGTCCAACCGCGTGCAATTTGTTCTCCAGCCTCGTTATTTACTTGGTACTCAAAACGAATTTTCACGCCTGGAAGCTCAGGAATAACGGTATGAATGGTAAGCAAGTCATCGTATTTACCTGGTTTGAGGTAGGTAATGTGGCTTTCCAAGACGGGCATCAAGATACCGCTATCTTCCATTTGTCGGTAAGAAAATCCTACAGATCGCAAAGCTTCCACTCGGGCTACTTCGAAATACATGGCATAATTGCCGTAGTAGACATAGCCCATCTGATCTGTTTCGGCGTAGCGTACCCGAATTTGTGTTTTGGCTTTAAACATATCAATAAATATTTGCGGCGTTCAAAGCCTTTTGGTAGCGCCTTGCATTGTTGAGGTGCTCCTTGTAGCTCACTGCAAAGGAATGGTAGCCCGAAAAATCCTCCTTAGCGCAAAAATAAAGGTATTCGTGGGTTTCCGCATTCAATACCGCATCTAAGGAATTGATGTCCGGTAGATTGATGGGGCCTGGAGGGAGCCCTGGGTACTTGTAGGTGTTGTAGGGACTGTCAATTGCCATTTGTTTGGCAGTGAGGCGCTTAATACTAAAGTCTCCAGCTGCAAAAACCAGGGTAGGATCTGCTTGCAAAGGCATGCCTATTCGAAGTCGATTCAGGTATACGCCTGCGATTCGTGCTCGTTCATCGGTCTTTTGACTTTCTGCTTGTACAATAGCCGCTAGGGTACTCACCTCTTTTTGGCTCAAACCCAAGGCTGAAGCCTTCT
>CAYNIK010000231.1:0-2657 GCA_964397145.1 uncultured Limnohabitans sp. | reverse complement strand
TACAGTTTCTTCATCATTCCTGGAGAAAGCCAATCTACTTTTGTGTTCAACAAGGTAGCCAAGCAATGGGGTGCCTACACTTACGACGAGAAGCAAGACATCCTTCGTGTGAATGTAGCTTCCCAGCAAAACTCCACCCTAGAGGAGAGATTGGTCTATGAAGTCAAGTCGGATTCCTTCGAAATTCGTTGGGAATACGGTAAAGCAGCTGCCAAAATCGGCGCTTAATTTTCCAAAAATCCTTCAATCCCCACAAGAGCAATTTTGTGGGGATTTTTTTATTCTTTTCCCGATCCTATTTCATCCGCCGAAGGCAGATGTGTATTTTTGTAGTTCATGTCGCTTCTCTCCTTTTCCCAACTGGATCTCCCAGTAGCTGAAATTATTCCAGCCGTAAAAAATCAACTTTCCACAGGGAATTCTGTGATCATTCAAGCACCTCCTGGTGCAGGAAAAAGTACCCTTTTACCACTCTCCTTGCTTCAGGAACCATGGTTGGATGGCAAAAAAATCTTACTGCTCGAACCGAGACGATTAGCCACCAAGAGCATCGCACAGCGGATGTCAGATTTGCTTGGAGAAGAATTAGGGCAAACCGTAGGCTACCGCATCCGATTTGATACTTGTATCAGTGCAGCTACCCGATTGGAAGTGATTACGGAGGGAATTCTCACCCGCATGCTTCATCAAGACAATGCCCTAGAGGAGGTTGGGATGGTTATTTTTGATGAGTTTCATGAGCGAAATCTATTTTCAGACGTAGGCCTAGCCCTATGCCGGGAAGTGCAGCAGGTACTTCGGGATGATTTACGAATCGTGCTGATGTCTGCGACAATCGATTCTGAACAACTCTCCAAATTATTGAATGCGCCAGTTATCCAAAGTAAAGGGAGACAATATCCAGTAGAAGTCAATTACCTGCAGGAAGTGGATGAATATGCCATTGGAGAAGATGCGGCAAGGCAATTGATTCCGCTGACCAAGCAACATGTAGGAGATTTTCTGGTGTTCTTACCAGGTCAGGGTGAAATACGAAAAGCCGAAGAGGTTTTGAAAAAAGCATTGCCTACGGATGTAATTGTTCCGCTTTTCGGGCAACTTTCCTTTTCGGAGCAGCAGCGGGCCATTCTTCCACATCCCAGTGGAAAGCGAAAGATCGTACTTGCCACAGATATTGCCGAAACCTCGCTGACAATCGAGGGAGTCAGGGTCGTGGTGGATACTGGCTTTGTGAAGTCAAATCGTTTTGATCCGCGCTCAGGTCTCTCCAAATTGGAGCTCCACCGCATCAGTAAGGATTCTGCAGATCAACGAAGCGGGCGCGCAGGAAGATTGGCTCCCGGCCATTCCTATCGCTTATGGACTAAGGGTACACAGGCACAAATGGCAGATTTTCGGACCCCAGAACTTTTAGAAGCCGATTTGACGAGCCTTGTTTTAGACATGCAGGTCTGGGGGAAAAAGGATATACGCAGCATGACCTGGCTCAATCCTCCTCCACTTAATTCCTTGGTGTCTGCAGAAAAAGTGCTAGAAGCCATTGAGGCCCTCGAGCAAGGTCAATTGACTCCGCATGGCAAAGAACTGCATCAGGTACCAGCCCATCCGAGAATCGCCCACATGCTCCTCTATGCAAAAAAAGCGAACCTATTGCCTCTAGCCACCGATATCGCCGCCATACTTGAGGAAAAGGATCCCCTTGCATCCCAAGCTGGCGTAGACCTAAATCTACGAATTGAAGGACTGAGACGCTTTCGAGGTCAGGTAAATGGGGCTTTTGCGTATAAGAAGATTGAGAAAGTGGCCTCGCAATACCGTAAGCTACTTTCCGTAACTCCTGAAAATGGTCCGGTAGATCCTTGGGCCACAGGACTATTGCTCGCTTATGCCTATCCAGAGCGGATTGCAGCTGCTAGACCTGGCAACAATGCCCAGTTTCAACTCGCAAATGGGAAAATAGCCCAACTTGGACATAAGGATGATTTAGCTTACGAATCCTGGCTGGCCGTCGCCCACTTAGATGCTCGTGAGGGTATGGGGAAGATATGGATGGCTGCACCCTTGAACCCAAAAGATTTGGCTCCCATGCTCAAAACTAAAGAAGTGCTGGAATGGGACCGAAAGAAAGGTGGCCTACAAGCGCATGCGGAGATACGAATCGGCGCAATTGTCTTGGGCAATAGACCGCTACCCAAAGTAAACCCAGAACTGGCGGTCCAACTACTTCTTGAAACCATTCAAGAGGAAGGCGAATTTTTATTGGATTGGAATGAGTCCGTAATGGATTTACTAGCACGCGTACAGTCAGTAAGGATTTGGCACCCCAATCAACATTGGCCCGATTGGTCAGTAGATTCGCTTTGTGCTAAAGCAGCAGACTGGCTGGAGCCCTACTTGATAGGCATTACCAAAAATGAGGAATTGAAGAAATTGAATCTAGGTCAATTCTTATGGCATTCTCTTTCTTTTGAGCAGCAGCAGGAACTTGAAAGGCTTGCTCCAAAGTATTTAACGGTCCCTTCTGGAAGTGAGATAGCCATTCGCTACCAAGAAGATGCCAGCTCCCCTCGCCTTTCGGTTCGCTTACAAGAATTATTTGGGATGTTAGAAACTCCGAAAGTGAATGAAGGACGCCTTCCCATTCTTATCGAATTGCT
>CAYNIK010000230.1:0-2658 GCA_964397145.1 uncultured Limnohabitans sp. | reverse complement strand
GTAGCGGGTGCTGCTTCAAAAAGACCAAGAACGAATTCCTGTTGGGTCAAGGTACTCATGGGTGTAGCGGTTGGGATCAGACAGTGGCAGTAGAATCAACTTCTTCTTTGATCCAATCGTAGCCTTTTTCTTCTAGTTCAAGAGCAAGTTCTTTGGTACCAGACTTCACGATTCTTCCTTTGTACAAAACATGGACAAAATCTGGCACAATGTAGTCAAGCAATCTCTGGTAGTGGGTCACCACGATGGTGGCAGTCTTTTCAGACTTCAATTTATTGACTCCATTGGACACAATGCGTAGTGCATCGATGTCAAGACCTGAGTCAGTTTCATCCAAAATGGAAAGTACTGGCTCTAGCATCGCCATTTGGAAGATTTCATTTCGCTTTTTTTCTCCACCAGAGAAGCCTTCATTCAAAGATCTGCTCAACAGTTTCTGGTCAATTTCTACCAAGGCCATTTTTTCCTTCATCAAGGAAAGAAACTTGACCGCGTCCAAAGGCTCTAGTCCTCTGTATTCGCGAACTTGGTTGAGTGCTGTTCTAAGGAAATTGGTGGTGGATACACCTGGGATTTCAATGGGATATTGAAATGCCAAAAATACACCTTCGCGCGCGCGATCCTCAGGAGATAGTTCAAGAAGTTCTTTTCCCTGAAAGATTACTTCTCCTTCGGTAACTTCATATTCTTCACGTCCTGCAAGTACGGAGGCTAGCGTAGATTTGCCTGAGCCATTTGGGCCCATGATGGCATGAACCTCACCGGCTTTTACTTCTAGGTTGATCCCTCTAAGGATAGGAGTGCCTTCAATGGAGGCATGTAGATTTTTAATAGATAGCATGATCTAGTTATTCTAAAGTACGCGTTTGATTTCCGGTAGGGTTAACCTGCCGTGGTAGGTTAGCCTACCGAACCCTCAAGGGTAAGTGCTAATAGTTTCTGTGCTTCCACCGCAAACTCCATTGGGAGTTGGTTCAATACTTCTTTGGCATAGCCGTTGACAATCAAGGCTACCGCATCTTCGGTGGCAATGCCACGTTGGTTGCAATAGAAGATTTGGTCTTCCCCAATTTTTGAGGTGGTCGCCTCGTGCTCCACCTTCGCGGAAGGATTGGCGATGTCGATGTAGGGAAAGGTATGGGCTCCACATTGGTTACCCATTAAAAGGGAGTCGCATTGGGAGAAGTTACGCGCATTGTGTGCACGCTTCATGACTTGAACCTGTCCACGATAGGAGTTTTGAGATTTGCCAGCAGATATTCCTTTGGAAACAATCCTCGACTTGGTGTTTTTACCAATATGGATCATTTTGGTTCCTGTATCGGCTTGTTGGTAGTTATTAGTAACTGCAACAGAATAGAACTCACCGATCGAATAATCTCCTTTTAGAATGCAGGAAGGGTATTTCCAAGTGACGGCCGAACCAGTTTCCACTTGGGTCCAAGAAATCTTAGAGTGGTCTCCTGCACAAATTCCTCGCTTGGTTACAAAATTGTAAATTCCTCCTTTTCCATCTTTATCACCTGGAAACCAGTTTTGAACGGTAGAGTATTTAACTTCTGCATGTGTACCGGCATAGATTTCTACCACAGCAGCATGCAATTGATTTTCATCACGTTGAGGTGCAGTACAGCCTTCCAGGTAAGACACATAAGAAGAGTCATCTGCTACAATTAGCGTACGCTCAAATTGGCCCGTGTTTGCGGCATTGATCCGGAAATAGGTAGACAATTCCATTGGGCAACGTACTCCTTTGGGGATGTAGCAAAAAGAACCGTCTGAAAATACTGCCGAATTTAGAGCAGCGTAGTAGTTGTCTGTCATGGGCACTACCGATCCCAAATATTTTTGAATCAGCTCTGGGTGCTCCTTTACAGCCTCACTAAAGGAACAAAAAATGATCCCAAGCTTGCCTAAAGTTTCCTTAAATGTAGTTGCTACAGACACCGAATCAAGAACTACGTCAATTGCAATTCCTTGAAGCCTTTTTTGTTCGTTGAGTGAAATCCCTAGCCTTTCGTAAATGGCGATTAATTCAGGATCTACTTCATCAATATTTTTCGGCTTTTTACTTTGCTTGGGTGCAGAGTAATATCGTAAAGCCTGTAAATCAATCTTTGGGTAATTGACGTTGGCCCATTCTGGCTCAGTCATGGATTGCCAAATTTTGAAGGCCTTTAATCGCCATTCGAGTAACCAGGTAGGCTCTTCTTTTTTGGCGGAAATCCAACGAATAATATCTTCATTTAGGCCAAGTGGGGCCTCATCCGTTTCTAAATCAACAGACCATCCATGTTCGTATTCTTTGGAATTCAGGTCTTCTAGTATCTGGTTGTCTTTGCTCATGAAATGAGTTGTTTAGACTAATTATAGTTTGATCGCAAAAGTACAACATTCAAACAAAAAAATATGTTCGTGAGTCCATTAAAAATCCTGCAAGACTCGTAGTATTTTTTTGCTGAAAGATTGTAATGTCTTGTTAAGCAGATCAATATGATTAAAAAAAAATGTGAAGATTTTGCTTCACATTTTCTTGCAATAATAGGAGAGGGTTAAATACTTTTTTATCTAGATTTAATCTAAATAGACTTATTTCTCTTTGTCGAAAAATTGGATTGGTCGATTGATGCTTTCTTCCAGCACAATGAGGGTTTCGGT
>CAYNIK010000229.1:0-2672 GCA_964397145.1 uncultured Limnohabitans sp. | reverse complement strand
TCTCAAAATAAAAAAATTATACGAGAAGTTTGCTAAGCACCGCTTGTGCAGCAAAGATTCGATTGTAGGCCTGCTGCTGTACCAAGGAGCGAGGGCCATCCAAAATCTCATCCGAAAGCTCTACATTTCTACGGACTGGCAAGCAGTGCATGACCCTGGCTTCTGGTGAATTCTTGAGGTGGGCTTCCGTGAGCATCCAGCGTTCGTCAGTGGATAGAATTTTTCCATATTCATTGAAGGCTGACCAATTTTTAACATACACAAAATCAGCATTTTGCAATGCTTCACTTTGATTATGGGTTATTCTTGCGCCTTGCGTAAATTCTGAGTCCAATTCATACCCCTCTGGATGGCAAATAGTCAGGTCATGTCCCATTCCTATGGTCCATTCTGCAAAGCTATTGGCTACCGCATGAGGAATAGCTTTGATATGTGGAGCCCAGGTGAGCACTACTTTAGGCTTTTTATTTCCTTTTGCTAATTCCTGCATGGTGAGTTGGTCGGCCAAACTTTGAAGTGGGTGACGAATGGCTGATTCCAAGCTGACTACAGGAATACCACTGTATTTGATAAATTGATGCAAGACAAAGTCAGTAACATCTTCTTCCTTCTGCGTTAACGAAGGAAAAGCACGAAGGGCCAGAATATCAAAATAGGATCCCAATACGCCTGCTGCATCCTTGATGTGCTCCACGGTCCCCTTATTCATGACAGCACCTTCCTGCATTTCAAGGGCCCATCCTTCCTTATCCATATTGAGTACGATGGCTTCCATACCTAGCTGCTGAGCAGCAATTTGAGTGGATACACGGGTACGAAGGGAGGGATTCAAAAAAATACAACCAATTCTTTTTCCTTCTCCTTTGCGGGCATGCAGGTTTGGGTTTGCTTTGTAAGCAGCAGCAAGATCCAGTAATTCTTGACCGAGTTCTTTGGATTCAAATTGGGTAAAATGATTCATAGGTAGGAGAATTTAATGGGTTTCACTACTTAATACTTCCTTTAAAGCGGACACAAACGAATGGAGTTGATTCCATTCAATGGTCAAGGGTGGAAGAAGACGTATAGTTTCTTTCCCTGCAGCCGAACCGGTAAACATCTTGTATTTGGATACCAAAAGCGAACGAATCGGTCCTGCGTCTTGGTTGAGGTCTAATCCAATCATCAAGCCTTTGCCTCGTACTGCCACCACTCCTGGGATGGTTCGGAGCTCAGCCATCAGGCGCTCTCCCAATTCCAAAGCCTTTTGTTGCAATCTTTCGGCCTCAATCACTTCAAGCACTGCAAGTCCTGCTGCACAGGCAAGGTGATTGCCTCCGAAGGTAGTTCCTAGCAAGCCGTAGCTTGCTTTAAACTCTTCTGCAAGTAACAATCCACCAATTGGAAATCCATTTCCCATGCCTTTGGCAATTGTAATTAGGTCAGGATAAAGCCCATCTACCCACTGGTGCGCAAAAAAGCGACCTGTTCGACCATAGCCAGACTGTACTTCATCCAGAATAAGTTTGGCCTCGTATTTTTTAGCTAATTGAGATAGCCCAATTAAAAACTCTGCACTAGGGACTTGAATACCTCCTACACCTTGAATTCCTTCCACGATGATTCCGGCAATGGCTTGCGAGGAGAGCACCTTTTCGACCGATTCCAAATCTCCAAATGGAAGTATGTGAAAATCCTCTCGGGCATTGCAGGGGGCCACTAATTTGGGATTGTCTGTTAAGGCAACCGCCGCAGAAGTGCGGCCATGAAAGGAACCTGAAAATGCGATAAAACCTGATTTTTTGGTCACAAAAGAGGCCATTTTCAAGGCGTTTTCATTGGCCTCGGCACCGGAATTCACCAGGAAAAGCTGGTAGCTATGCAAGCAAGAAAGTTCGGCTAATTTATCAGCTAGTGCTTGTTGCAAGGGAATTTGAATGGAATTGGAATAAAATCCCAACTGCTTGACCTGTTCGCTGATCCGCTCCACATACTGTGGGTGACTGTGTCCAATGGAGATCACGGCATGACCTCCATACAAATCCAAATATTCCTGACCCTGCTCGTCCCACAAGCGGCAGCCTTCGGCTTTCACTAGGGTAACTGGAATCAGGGGATAGACGTCGAATAAATTCATCAGCTAGGGTCTAAATGAGTGATTTTTGGAACTGGATTAATTTAGAATGCGATTGATTTTAGGTTCAAGCCTAGTTTCTCATCCAATCCAAAGGCAAGATTAAAGTTTTGAACGGCTTGTCCAGAAGCACCTTTCAGTAGGTTGTCTAGGGCTGAATACACCACCAACTGTCCTTTTTCGACTTGCAGATGGAGGATGCACTTGTTCGTATTGATTACCTGCTTTAAATCGAGTTCTTGAGTTGAAATGTAGGTGAACGCAGATCCAGCATAAAATTGACGATAGGCACCTAAAGCCTCCTCTTGGGTCCCAGTAAAGGGAAAATAGGCGGTAATCCAGATTCCTCTTGTAAAATTGCCTCTGTAAGGAACAAAAAGGATATCCGATTGAATTGCGGGATTCAATTGCCCGAATGTTTGGTTGATTTCTTTGAGGTGCTGGTGGGTAAACAGCTTGTACACCGAAACATTTCCAGTCCGGTAACTAAAATGGGAGGTTGGGGTTAGGCTTTTTCCTGCTCCTGTGGAACCCGTAATGCCAGTAACATGCACTGTAT
>CAYNIK010000228.1:0-2674 GCA_964397145.1 uncultured Limnohabitans sp. | reverse complement strand
AAGGAATTAGACAGTCACTAAACCTCGTGTAGGATTTGGATTGACTTTGTCTGATTCAACTAATCCATCGCGAAGCCGGACGATCCGGTGAGCATAATGGGCAATATCATCTTCGTGAGTAACCATGATGATTGTGTTTCCCTTGGCATGGAGTTCATGGAATAGCTCCATGATACCGTAAGAGGTTTTGGAATCTAGGTTACCTGTAGGCTCATCCGCCAAAATAATACTTGGGTTATTTACCAAGGCTCGTGCAATGGCGACGCGCTGTCGTTGTCCACCTGAAAGTTCATTGGGGCGGTGATTGGTTCGATCTCCCAACCCTACGTTTTCCAAGGCCTTAAAGGCAATCTCCTCTCGGTCTGATTTGGAATAGCCCGCATACACTAGGGGTAGCGCTACATTGTCCAGACAGGTAGCGCGAGGCAAAAGGTTGAACGTTTGGAAAACGAACCCAATTTCTTTGTTTCGAATGTCGGCCAACTCGTTTTCACTCATATCGCTGACGTCTTTTCCGGCTAGGATGTAACTGCCAGAAGTGGGAGAGTCCAAGCACCCGATGATATTCATCAAGGTAGACTTTCCTGATCCAGAAGGACCCATGAAAGCCACGTATTCTCCCTTATTTACGCTAATGCTAACCGATTTCAATGCCTGAATAATTTCAGAACCCATTTTATAGGTTTTATTGATTTCGTGCGTTTCAATGACTTTGCTCATGGTGTTAGTTGTTTACTAGTGGTTTAGCATCCTGAAAGGTACTCATTTGCATTAAAAATACATGAAAACTCTCAATTCATAGCCGCCATTACTGTTACTATTTCTTCTTCACTCATCCAAGTTTTCATTTCTTCTAGTGCATCAGCCGCATACCTATCTAGTCCGATTCCTTGGGCGGCATGGACTTTTTTTGCCCAGATTAACGGGTCTTTAGTGAATTCGCTTGCAGACTGAAGGAGTTCGTAGGCTTGTAATTTATCTTGGGTTTGCAAGGCTGCGCTCCAAATCAAAGGGTTAAAGTAAGGATTGGCAGTCAGTTCTTCAGAAGATCCTATGAAACGGGCAAAGTGTCTCAGGGATTCGGGATTGGTCCAGTCAGGCTGGGTCAGAAAGGCAGTGAGGTCTGCTTCTCGATCGACTTTTCCTTTAAAATATTCTCCCAACTCCAGAAGTTGCTGCCTGGATAGTCCATGTGCTTTATGGCTGAAAAGCTTTAATGCAACCTCCAATTTAAATTTTCCCGAAGGGAGGGTTTTCCATTCCGTAAAGAGCTTTTGGGGATTAGACTGGTTGAAGACTCCCAAAAATGCGAGCTCAGCTTGCATGGAATTTAGTTGTTTTCCTTCGGCTAATGCATCTTCTTTCCAAATCCGAATAGCCTCATGTATAGGGAGTTGTGCCTTAAATCCTTTTTCGGTAGAAAAGGCAAAATCTTTGGAGGCCTTTTCAAAATCGAGCTGCTGCGCAAGAATGAGCCCGGACAAGTTGAGGTAGTAGGCTGCATCCCCTGGATTTCGAAAGGCGAGTCCATTCAAATTTTTAACTGCCTCGTTGACCCTGCCTGCACCAAGACTCCTTAAAATGGCTGTTTCCTGCACTTGCATGGAATAGGGTAGAAAGTCCTCTCTTTTTGCTAACGAATCCAGTAGAATAAGATCGCTAGTCGGGTCCCCTAGATTTTGAGTAGCCATCAAATTACGGTAGCCTGCCTGAACCAGGATAGGGGATTTTTCCTGTTCAAGTTTACTTTTCAAATCGGTTAGCATATCCGCTTCCAATTCAAGTCTATTTTTCCGTGCTGCGGCTATCCAATTGATCCTGACGATTAGGTCTTCTAGTTGAGCAGGAGGATCTACCTTGTTTCCTAGCTTTGCTTGTAGGGCTATCCAATTGGCTTCGGCTATTGGATTGTTCTTTGGTAATGAGGCCAACAAGGCAACTGCTTCTTTTTCCTTTTTGAGTAAGGTGTAGAGTAAGGCTAAATTTTGGGTGAGGTATGGGTTTGCTGGAAAGAATTTCAACCCGTTTTCCAAGTAAAATACTGCCTCCAAAGGTTTATTTTCTCGCTGGAGTCGATCTGATAGTAATAGGATATTGTCTACCTGTGGAGCCAAGTCAAAACTTTCTTCCAAGTGTTCCTTGGCCAAACTCGGTTGGTTCAGTTCGACTAGGAGTTGTGCCGTTAGGTTCTTCGCTTTGGGATTGTATCGATAGCGATCCCAGCTATTTTCGTAGAGGATACTCGCTTCAAGTTTTTGATTCGTTTGGTAGTAGTAATCGCCTACTATATTGGTAGTTAAGGAGCTTGCCTGAAAGGCAATAATGGCTTCAAAGTAGGTGGTGGTTACTAGAAATGCAATGGTTCCGCCTATTCGGAGGTGGTAATAGGGCAGAACATAAGGTTTGTAAATCACGGGGTGAACCGGCTTTCCTTGATTCATCAGCGGAAAAAAGTTGATCACAACATAGATGAAAAAGAAGAGCGAAAACCCAAGTTGTGAATAAAGAAGTAGGTGTTTGATCAATTCTTCACCAGCCTGATTGTGTGATAGGGTCAACTTCCAAATCGTCCACAAAGTACAAGTAAAGCCTAGCAGGTAAAGGGTTTGCAGGATGGTATTGGAACTAGCTAAATTATCCCTCTGGGCTAACTTTTCCTGAGTAGAATACCATC
>CAYNIK010000227.1:0-2678 GCA_964397145.1 uncultured Limnohabitans sp. | reverse complement strand
GCAACTGCTCCTTTTTTTTATGCAAGTCATAAAAAGAAATGAAAAACCTCAAGGCTGTTCATTCGTTAGTTAGGGAGACTTGAGAAACAATTCCAACCAACTAGGCAGCATGAAAATTCTTCAAACCTTAGTCCTTCTTCTTTTCCTAGGTGCCCTGAAGGCGCAAGGTCAAGGTTTTTTTTACTTCGGCAATTCCAATTTGGTAGGCACTGGTAAAATGGAGGGGAAAAGCAAAGAAGGGGTTTGGAAAGTGTATGGAAGAAATGAGTTCTTGGACAATCCTAGTCCGGCTATAGCTTCTTTGGAAGAACAAGAAGTAAGGGAGATTTTTAATCTAGCCAAACCCTTATATCAACTGGAGTTTAAAGACAACCAGTTAGATGGGGTTTTTGAGGAGTTTTATCCTGATGGAGCTACCAAGAAAGTAGTCAATTACCAAAAAGGGATGCTCCATGGAGAGTTTTTTGAATTTAGTGAGGAGGGAGAGATCCTTCTTTCGGGAGCGTATTTTGAAGGTGAAAAATCAGGAGACTGGTTTGTGTACCGGTCAGATGGCAGCTTGAAATCTGAATACAGCTACCAAAACAACGCATTGGATGGTGTTTCTATTGCCTATTATGCTTCTGGACAGGTTGCCGAACGCATTCCATTCGAAATGGGAGAAATAAATGGAGTTTACGAATCCTTTTTCCCAGACGGAAACCCAAAGCAGCGGGTAACTTTTGTGGACGGACAGGAAGAGGGAGAGTTTACCCAATTTCATGCAGACGGGAAGTTGGCCATCCGAGCGAATTTTTCTAAAGGGACCTTGGAAGGAATTTGGGAAGACTACGATGATCAAGGCCGCTTGCTTTCGAAAGGCATCTATCAGCAAGGGGATCGAGTGGGTGAATGGAAAGAAATCTATCCCAATGTGCCTAATTTTTATCAGTCGGGTAGCTATGAAGATGGTTCCAAGTTTGGAAAATGGAAGGTTCTAGGTGCTGATGGTTTTGTGCATCAAGAAGAGGTCTATGAGGATGGAGTATTACGAGCTATCAGTGAGTTTACCACACGCAAGGGGGATAAGTTAGATGGGGGAAGTTTGTCCGAGGGGGATGGGAAAAGAGTTTTTTTTGATGCAGAAGGAAATCGCCTTGAAAAGGGGCGGTATGCCAATGGCCTACGTACAGGTACCTGGTTTACCTATTTTCCTCAAACCACCTTGGTAGCGAGTTCAGGTACCTATGTAGCTGGAAAAAAACGAGGCACCTGGAAGCAATTTGATTTCCAAGGGCAGCTCGTGAGTGAACAAGTATTTGAAGGAGGTCAATCCAATTCTACAGGACCTGCTACCGATCCAAGTACAGCATCCCCTCAAAACGGGTCTAGATGGTATCGGCCTAATCAAACTCAAAATGGGATGGTTCAACCTCAAATTTTTGTACTAACCCCAGATGGTGGAATCGGAGTTTCTGGACCGCATATGGTTAACACAGGAAATTAAACGGGAATAGGTTTGAAACAGTGTAGAAACACAATTTCACTAAGCCTGCCTGCCTAAGTTAGGTAGGCCTGCTGCAGGAGGGCTCGGTTTATTTCCAGGCTATTTCCACCGTATTTCAATTTACTAATCAATAACTAACTAAAACTCATTCAGAAATTAAATCCAACTATAAACCAACTTTAATTAAAAGAATCCATGAAAAAGTTACCTGTTTTAATGATCAGTCTACTCGTGTTTTTGAGCAGTTGTGCAGTGGTTAGACAAGGGGAAGTAGGGGTAAAAAGAACTATAGGAAAAATTCAAGAGAAACCCTTGATGGAGGGTGCTAAATTTTTCAATCCGCTAGTTTCAACCATCATCAAACTGCCGGTTCGTACGGTCAACATGGAAGTGAGATTACCCTTGCCCTCAAAGGAAGGATTGACTGTGCAATCTGAAGTGTCTATACTGTATCGATTGGAAGGTAGTTATGCACCATCCATCATTGAAAATTTGGGTAAAAATTACGAACAGGTAGTGATCCTACCCGTATTCAGGTCTGCAGTTGCGGATGTATCTTCTCAGTATTTTGCTAAGGACATGCACACCGGCCAGCGTGCAGTCATCGAGAAAGACATCAAAAAATTGATGGATGCTCAGTTAAAAGACCGTGGCTTTGTTGTGGAATCCGTTTTATTGAAAAGCATTGTGCTTCCACAAGGATTAACCAAAGCGATTGAAGAAAAATTGGAAGCAGAACAAGATGCGCAGCGAATGGAATTTGTACTTAATAAAGAACGTCAGGAAGCTACCCGAAGAATTATTGAGGCAGAAGGTATTCGAGATGCGCAGAAAATTATTTCGGAAGGATTGTCTCCTTTACTGTTGCGTTTCAAAACCATTGAGGCATTCAATAAATTAGCGACCTCACCCAATGCCAAGGTAATCATTACCAATGGAGAGCAGCCGTTGATGGTGAATGGAGAAAATTAAGATGATTAGTCTGGCCTATTAGCGAGGAGTAGGTTGGAAATACAGTGGAGATAAGGTAGAAATACGATGGAAATAGACTCCGCTTCGCCTGCCTGCTGCGTGCTTACCTACCGTAGGCAGGCAGGCTCGGTTTATTTCTACTTTATTTCCACTCTATTTCCATTGTATTTCTATTCTATTTCCCTATCCTTTTTTCCCAAATGATTCTTTCCTAGTAACT
>CAYNIK010000226.1:0-2686 GCA_964397145.1 uncultured Limnohabitans sp. | reverse complement strand
TCGCTATCTACCTCTTGAAGCCTGCGCCCTTCTGTATTTTTGACGAAGTGGATGCTCCATTGGACGACGCCAACATTGATAAATTCAATCAGATCATCCAGAAGTTTAGTGCGGAAAGCCAGTTTATCATCGTGACTCACAACAAGCGAACCATGGCAAGCACGGATATCATCTATGGCATTACTATGATTGAAGCCGGCGTGTCTCGGGTAGTTCCAGTAGATTTGCGGGAATTGGCATGAGTTCCAATTCAATTCACTTGCAAAGCACAAGTAATCGTTAGTTATTTAACCAAACTGTTTGAATTTTTACCTTTTGGTCTGAAAATTCAATTGAAAAACGCTCCAACCTACCCACCTATGAAAAGTCAACATTTCAATCCAAAGCAAGTATTTCTATTCCCAATAATCAGCCTGCTTCTCGTTCTTGCTGCCACCAACCCAACTAGGGCACAGGCGCCCAACCCGCCAACACCTATGGAATTTATGTTTGGGCACGAACGCCTTGATTTTCAACTGGTTTTTAAGCGGAATTTCACTCCCCAAAGTAAGTTTAGTGTATTGGCCATAGCTGTGTTTTCAGAAAATTATGGCAAGGGAAAGAAACTAGGTGATTCGGTAGTGATCCCCTTTCAAGTAAACTATTCCTTAGGAAAATCTGGTTTTGCACTAGCGGCAGGTGCCGAAGCCAATTCAGTGGCTGGCTTTGGAACCACACTTGGCCTTACCCATAGCAAGGCAACCAAAGAAATTTTAGCGATTAGCGTCCTTTCCTATCAATTGAGTAACGCTCAGAACCTTAAATTTTTTGGGCTTTACGAGTACAAACCTGCTATAAATGAGAAATGGTCGGTTTATAGTCGGCTACAACTCACCTACAACCAAGGGATGGCGCAAGGCTTTCACAACAGAAGTTTCCTTTACCTTCGAGCAGGTCTTAAAAAAGGACCCTTGGGCTTTGGACTTGGAGCCAACTTTGATGCCTATGGTCCTGGAAAAATCGCTAGAGACAATTATGGAGTCTTTACTCGTTGGGAATTTTAAGGCGCAAACAGTGCGCAACTCAAAATAAGGCCTTCCAAAAGTGGACAGTGAGACAACTAGGCGTTCGATTACGAACAACTTGTATTTATAAGAATGCCTAATTTGGCTGAAAATGGGATTTTTTTGAATTGGTCTATTTTTCGCTACTCAAATCGAAACTAGACACTGCTATGAAAATCCTTTCCCATTTCCTCGCCATTCCCGTACTCCTGCTTTTCTTCTCCTGTGAGTCAAGCAATTCCTATAGTTCAGAAAACGAAATCCAAGAGAAAAAAACTCTTAGTGGTGTGAAAAGATTACAAACTGATGGGGTATTCAATTTGACCATTACACAATCAAATGAAGAATCCATTGAAGTGGAAGGACCAGCGGAACTTATCGATAAGTTGACCATTGACCAACAAGGCGATTTGCTGGTACTAGAAATGGAGAAAGAAATAGGCGGATTTAATTTCAATAAAGGAGATTTCAAAATAAGAATTGCTCTAAAGGAACTTACCGAATTAAACTACGATGGTGTAGGGAATGTCAAAACAAATGGGCTCTTCAAAGTTGGTAACCTAAAGTTGTTGGGCAATGGAGTCGGAAATCTAGAATTGGAACTGGAGGCCCAAGAAATTGATGCAAATTTCGATATGGTTGGCAACATTAAACTTAAAGGGAACGCATTTAGGGCAATTTTCGAAAATAATGGAGTCGGAAAATTGGATGCCTCTCAATTGATTGTGGAGAACATGGAGGTAAACAGTTCGGGTATTGGAAAAGTGGAAATACACTGTGAGGGTGAACTCTCCCTAGTCGTTGATGGCATAGGAAAGGTAAGTTACTCCGGGAATCCACGGATCATTAAGAAAGAAGTGAGTGGAATTGGAAAAGTAGAAGAAAATTAATCAAAAAGATTATCCGCAATCTTATCATTGTCACATAATTAAGTAACACTTACTACGGATAATCGTCGACTGCCGACAGTCCACGGTCCACAGCAGATCCACTTAGATCTCAAACCTAATTTTGGTTCTGGCATTAAAGCGGATGATCCTATTTATTAATCCCCAAAAAAAGGAAAAGGAAAGTGTAGTTTGTTCTGAAGTTTTGATTTTTCCGATAATAACTTGATTTTAGAGCAATGGCTTCACCCAATGCGCTAGATTCAGTACAACTCAATTTTTCTCCAGACAACTTGCTTGGGCTCAATATCGCTCTGGCAATCATCATGTATGGGGTAGCCTTGGAGTTGAAATGGGCAGATTTTCAATACCTTGTCCAAAACCCGAAAGGATTTGTAATCGGAATAGTCTCCCAATTTTTCGTGTTGCCTTTTCTTACATGGGTATTGGTTACCCTTCTTAATCCCCCACCCAGTATCGCCTTAGGCATGTTTTTAGTAGCAGCTTGCCCGGGTGGAAATGTCTCAAATTTTTTGACCAGTCTTGCCAAAGGAAATGTGGCACTTTCAGTCAGTTTAACAGCTGTATCGAGTGTGGCTGCCATCTTTCTGACCCCTTTTAACTTTTCCTTTTGGGCCAGTAACTATGTTCCAACTACCCAACTCCTACAAGAAGTTCAACTCGACACCCTAGAAGTATTCTTGACCATAGGACTGATCTTAGGCATACCCTTGATCCTTGGGATTTTGACCACCT
>CAYNIK010000225.1:0-2708 GCA_964397145.1 uncultured Limnohabitans sp. | reverse complement strand
TTTCTTCAAATATGACTCAAAAACCGCTTTGTCCAAAAATTAATTTCAACACCTTTCTACTTTCAATTTTACTATTTGCCTTGATGGGAGGTTTGGCTGGCTGTAAATCGCCTTCTGGGATTGTGGCTGATGGGGATGGGACATGGGATACCCTTGCCCTTGAGGAAGAAGATTTTTGGATGGAGGAAGAGGTACAGCCCTATCAAGAAGCGGCTACCCGAAGCATGGATTTGCTTCACATGGACTTAGAAATTGGGTTTGATTGGAAAAGTCAGCAGGTAATCGGTAAAGCGAAACTTCGTCTGACTCCCTATTTCTATCCGCAAAAGATTATTGTCTTGGATGCTCAAGATTTTGAGTTTGGCAGGGTAGCACGAGTGCAGAAGGGTCAGTTAGAGACGCTTTCTTACCGATACGATGAGCAGGAACTGCAGGTGTATTTGCCGGAAGAATTGGTTCCAGGGGATACCGTAGAACTTGAAATCAATTACGTTGCCTTTCCAGAAAGAAACTCAGGCGAGGGATCTGCAGCCATTACCGATACGAAAGGACTGTATTTTATCGATCCCCTAGATACGATCCCAGGTAAGCCAACGATGCTTTGGACTCAGGGAGAGACGCAGCACTCGAGCAAGTGGTTCCCAACGATTGACCGGCCCAACGAGCGCCTTACGCATGACATTTGGTTGACTGTCCCGGATAGCCTAGTATCCATTAGTAATGGGCGTCTCATCCAGCAGCAGTCCTTAGGAAATGGAATGCGAAAAGACCACTGGAAAATGGATCTTCCCCATGCGCCCTACTTGGTGGCGATTGCGGTGGGTGATTTTGCCAAAGTGACTGCTTCCCATGGGGATTTGCCCTTGGGATATTATGTAGAAAAAGGATTTGAAAAAGGTGCGGCGAAGGTTTTTGCATCTACCCCAGAAATGATCCGTTATTTTGAAACGAGACTGGGAGTTCCTTTTCCTTGGCAAAAATACGATCAGATTGTGGTTCGGGACTTTGTTTCTGGCGCCATGGAAAATACGACGGCGTCCATTTTTATGGAAGAGTTGCTCCTAGATGAGCGCGAGGCCTTGGATTCGGAATGGGATTACATCATTGCCCACGAGCTTTTTCACCAGTGGTTTGGGGACTTGGTTACTGCCGAATCCTGGTCCAATCTTACCTTGAATGAGGCCTTTGCGAATTACAGCGAATACTTATGGAATGAAAAGCGCTATGGTCAAGATCAGGCAGACTTGAAGTTGGTGGTGGAAAAAGAGGGCTATTTTGCGGAAGCGGACACTGAACCTAAAGAATTGATTCGTTTCCACTATGCGGATGCGGAGGACTTGTTTGATGCACACAGTTACAACAAAGGTGGGTTAGTCCTACACATGTTGCGTAGAGAGTTGGGCGATGCGGCTTTTTTTAAGGGGCTCAATCTGTATTTGACCCAACATGCTTTTCAAGCGGTGGAGGCTCACGATTTGCGTCTCGCTATGGAGCGGGTAAGTGGTCGGGATTTGAATTGGTTTTTTAACCAATGGTTTTTTGCCAAAGGACATCCAGAGTTGGAGGTTGCAGTAGATTATTCCCAGCCTGAAAATTTATTGGTTCGTTTCTCACAAGTACAGGATCAATTAGAATATCCGATTTTTCAGCTTCCCATTACCTTGAGTTGGTATGAGGGGACTACGAGGAAAACAAGAACAGTTCGAGTAACCGAAACCGAGCAGGAAGTGGCTTTGGAAAATGGCTACCCAATCACGCTGCTCTACGTGAATGAAGGGCAGGAAATACTCATGAAAGGTGGTCAGGTGTTAAGTAATGCGCAGTACCTGCAGCAGTTTAAGGAGTCTCAATTAGGCGTAGCCCGCTATGAGGCTTTGGATAGTTTAGCTGCTCGAGAGGCGAGGGAAGAATTAGCCGAAGTGTTGGTCCTGGCGATTAAAGATTCTTTTGCTGCTGTTCGAGAGCGTGGGCTCTCTTTGTTGCAGGCGGATCTTGAATGGAAAGAAGTTCTTCCTGGACTGGAGGCTGAGGTGTATCGATTAGCGGAGGGAGATCCTCAAAACAAGGTGCGTGCCACAGCTTTGGAAGTGTTGACCGAGTGGAATCCGTCGGCTTACAGAGGGGCGATGATGCGTTTGGCTCGAGATCCATCGTATTTGGTGGCAGGCGCGGCCTTGATGGGTTTGGCTCGTATGGAAGAGCCTAAAGTGGACTTGTCTTGGATGGAAACTTTTGAAGGAGAGGCTAATTTTCGAATCGTAGTTGCCTTGGCGGAGTATTACATTTCAAACCAGGTTCCCAACAAGGGCCCTTGGTTTGAAAAGAATTTAGCTGCCCTAAGCGGAGAGGGCTTGTACTATTTTATGGGATATTATGGCAGTTATTTTATGGAGGTAGGGGTAGAGCGCAAAGAGTCTGCCATTGCGAACCTAGTGGCTATTCTGGAATTCAATTCAAAAGATTACCTCCGATTGGGAGCATTTCAAACGTTGCTCGGATTTGTAACCGACGAAGGTGTGCTTGCCAAATTAGAGGAGGTAGCCGCTACAGAAGGTTCTGAGGAGTTGCAAGCCTACTATACGTATTACTTGGATTTGCTAAAAGAAGAAAATTAATTCCTTGATTTTTAAAACATTGAGGGGTGTTTGGGGATTTTTTTTTCAATTTTCAGGAACTCACTTTGATACTTTGATAAAAGGCTATAATTT
>CAYNIK010000224.1:0-2715 GCA_964397145.1 uncultured Limnohabitans sp. | reverse complement strand
TGTAGTTGGCTGTCAACTGTAAGGAATCGATCACCCGCAATACTTCCACAAAATTCCTTCCCGTGGAGGCGGGATAGGTAATCGTTAATTTAATTTTCTTTTGCCCCATATCGAGTTCGAGTAAGGAATTGTACTAGTTGGAATTATTCGTTTAAGACTAGTCAAAACTAAGCATTATTTATTCTTGGGACTCTTAGCTTTATTTCAACGAGGAATTACTTGCGTTTTTTGCTTCGTTTGTATAGCTTAGAATGTAGTTCATCTTTAACTCAACTAGAATTTACATGAAAAAGACTTCCCTATTCCTAGTGGCATTGATGCTGGCGTTTCCCATTGCCTTTGCATCTTCTTCCGTAAAGACGGATACAGAACTGACGGTACCAACTGCCGAACGTGTTAGTTTCAAGATTAAAGGTACCGGCTCAAAAAATATTGCTGTCACCATTGGAATCGGTTCCCAGCCAGGTAGTGGTGCATGTTGCTCCGGTGTAAGTCCTTTCACTACAGCGAGTTTTGTTGGGAATGTAGGCGAGGTGGTCTACGATGGAAAAACCAGAAGAGTGATCACCAAAATTTCTAGAGATATGGATGGGACTACCCTTGACTTGGCCCAGTACTATTGATTTTTGCGAAAAATTAAGTTCTCTCCCAACCCATTAGTTTCATTTAATCCCCTTGAAGAGTTGCCGGCGTGAAAAATTGGGGCTACAGCATCAAGTGCAATTGTAGTTCTCCAGCTCGAGCGCATTGCTATTCTTTAGGTTTTGAATGGACGACCTACTGATTTTCATTAGTCCACCTTCAAACTTCTTATCCACATGCGCTCCACACTTCTTCAAAATCTCAGCTTTAGCAAACTTAGCCTTCTTGTAATTCTAGGTGTGGGATGGATGGAAAAAGTGTTTGTCTGGGAAGGTGTTCCTGAAAGCATTTACAAGTTGGTAGAAACGAATGTGCTTACTTCCTGGCTGACGTACTTAGGTCCTCTGGGACCCAATTATTTTTTAGGATATTTTGAGTTGGTCGTCTTTTTACTTTTGATTTTTAAGGAAAAATTTGGTGCTCCATTAGCTTGTTTGATTTTTTTGACCACACTTTCTTTTTTAGTCAACGGTTTTTCTTTCTCTATCGTGAAAGACGTGACCATGTTGGGCATTTCAATCGATTTGACTTTGAAAAATTGGATAAACAAAGACAACTAGTTCACAACAGAAAGATCTGTTGAGGGAAGGATTGAAAATAATTACATTTAACTAGTTGATTTTCAAATTTTTAATTTTATCTCCTGTGTTTACGATTTGACTCAATCCCTTGTGGGGAAAGGTTGAAGTCAGTCAACGACTTTGGCAAATGCCCGAACGGGAAAGGTGCCCATTCCTTTGATTTTTGGAGGGATGGCATTGAAATAAAATCCATCTTCTGGCAGATTTTCCAAATTGCATAAATGCTCCACAATTAAAATTTCGGAGGCAAGTAGAATACTATGTACTGGTCTCGAGTTGGTTGCCGTATTGTCTATGTTGTGTGAATCAATGCCAACTAGTTTTACCCCAGAATCCTTCAGGTAGCGAGCTGCTTCCTCGGTTAGGTAGGGGTGCTGCTCGTAGTACAGTTCGGTATTCCAATGACAAGCCCAGCCTGTATGCACGAGTACTGCTCGATGCCTAAGATTTTTGTTTTTGAAATGCTCCGGAGTAATTGCCAAAGACTCCCGGAAGGGCACTCGGACTACAAGTCCTTCTAGCTCTGCAAAACGAGTTATATCTACTTCAGAAATGTCCTTGCCGTCTGCATACCGGTGGAAGGGACAGTCGATGTAGGTACCCGTATTGCCTACCATCTCTAGTTTCCCGATTTGAAATTCAGTGCCTTCAGTATACTGCTTTCTGGATTCTTCTCGGCTTAGGTAATCGCAGATGATTGGAGCAGGCAAGCCTTTGTAGGTAATCAATCCTGCTTCTATGGTATGACTTAAATCTATCAAACGACCCGACTGCTGACTTTGCTGCATTTTTTCTTTCAATTAGTTAAAGTGACAGGTTTCTTCTTTCATCCAACTGGAATTGTACCTAAGTAGGGGATAAGAAGAATCAAGCTAGTCAAAATCAACTAATTCTATAAATTTGAATCAATTCAATCTTGAAATACCGAAATTCAACTCATTCAAAATTTGGTAGATTGGATTGAATTTTGATTCCTTTGACTCCCTCTTCTTCTCTCAAAACCACTACAATTCTCATGGAACAATCCCTATTTAAAGAACTCTTGGCGCAAAATATCCAAAGCTGTAGCTATGCCTTTGACGCGATTACCGAAGAAAATAGCCAGTACCGACTCAGTGAACGTGCGGCCTCCGCAGGATTTATCTTCCGCCATGTTGGGGAGACGATGTTACTCTTTGGGTACTTCTTTGGCATTCCGACGGACGCTACCAATACCACGATGGGCATGCAAGATACCGGGCAGGGCAAGGATATCCGTACGAGTCGGGAGCTACTGGAGAAAGGCTATGCCTTGCTGGAGCAGGTCATCAGTTCCACAACTGCCGAAGGCTGGTTTGAGCCGGTGGAAACTCCCTTTTTTGGTACTGTATCCAAGGCGAGGCTATTTTCCCATGTCCTCTACCACAACTCCTACCATGCGGGTCAGGTAGCGCTCACCATCAAGCGCGCCCAAGCCTAGCAAACAGCCGCTAAGTTCCAGCTTGCTTCAATT
>CAYNIK010000223.1:0-2719 GCA_964397145.1 uncultured Limnohabitans sp. | reverse complement strand
GGCCTTGGACGATTCGTCAATACGCTGGATTTTCTACCGCGGAGGAGTCCAATGCCTTTTACAGAAGGAATTTGGCAGGAGGTCAAAAGGGCTTATCCGTTGCCTTTGACTTGGCTACGCACCGAGGCTACGATTCAGATCACCCTCGGGTCCAAGGAGATGTAGGTAAGGCAGGGGTAGCCATCGATACGGTGGAGGACATGAAGGTCTTGTTTGACCAGATCCCCTTGGATCAGATCTCCGTTTCCATGACCATGAATGGGGCGGTCATTCCCATTTTAGCCTTTTTTATAGTAGCGGCGGAAGAGCAAGGAGTGGAGCGATCGGCACTTTCGGGCACCATCCAAAATGACATTCTCAAGGAATTCATGGTGCGGAACACCTACATCTATCCCCCACAGGCCAGTATGCGACTGATTGGGGATATTTTTGAATTTACTTCCAAGGAGATGCCCAAGTTCAACTCCATTTCCATCTCCGGGTACCACATGCAGGAGGCTGGGGCTACTGCGGATTTGGAATTGGCCTACACGCTGGCAGATGGACTAGAGTACTTGCGCACAGGCTTGAAAGCCGGCTTAGCGATTGATGACTTTGCGCCGCGACTTTCCTTCTTCTGGGGAGTAGGGATGAACTATTTCATGGAAGTTGCCAAGTTGCGGGCGGGGCGTTTGCTCTGGTCTAAGCTGGTGAACCAGTTTGGACCGAAAGACCCCAAATCCCTGGCATTGCGTGCCCATTGCCAAACTTCCGGTTGGTCACTCACCGAGCAAGATCCCTTCAACAACGTGACCCGGACAGCAATGGAGGCCTTGGCAGCAGTGATGGGGCATACCCAGTCGTTGCACACCAATTCCTTGGATGAAGCCATTGCGTTGCCTACCGATTTTTCTGCACGCATTGCCCGAAATACTCAGTTGGTGTTGCAGCAAGAGACAGGGGTTACCCAGGTGGTAGACCCCTGGGGAGGCTCCTATTACGTGGAGTACCTCACAGATCAGTTGGCCAAAAGAGCCTGGAGTCTAATTGAAGAAGTGGAAAAGTTGGGAGGGATGGCCAAGGCCATTGAAACAGGATTGCCTAAACTCCGAATTGAAGAGGCGGCTGCCAAAAAGCAGGCTCGAATCGATGGGGGCAAGGATACTATTGTGGGGGTGAATCGCTACCGAGTGGATGAAAAAACCGAGTTGGAGCTCCTGGAAGTAGATAACCATACGGTTCGAGATTCTCAAATTTTGCGTTTGAAGCAGGTGAAAAGCCAGCGAAATCAAGAAGAGGTTACGGCTATTTTGGATCAAATTCGGGCTGCAGCTGTATCTGGGGAGGGAAATTTACTTGCTTTGGCCATCGTTGCAGCAAGAAAAAGAGCTACTTTAGGGGAAATCTCCTTTGCCATGGAGCAGGCTTTTGGGCGTCACAAAGCCCAAACCCAATCCATTTCGGGAGTTTATGCAGCAGAAGTGAAACAGCAAAAATCATTTGTAGAAGCCCAGCTCCTTTCGGATCGATTTGCCGAAGTGGAAGGTAGAAGACCCCGTATTTTGGTGGCAAAAATGGGGCAAGATGGCCACGATCGAGGAGCGAAAGTGATTGCTTCGGGGTTCTCTGATCTGGGCTTTGATGTGGATATAGGGCCCTTGTTCCAAACACCCCAAGAGGTGGCAGAGCAGGCTGTAGAAAATGACGTCCATCTTGTGGGCGTATCTTCCTTGGCGGCTGGACACAAAACATTGATTCCAGAATTGATCGCCTGCTTGCAGCAAATGGGTCGTTCAGATATACGCGTCGTGGCTGGGGGAGTGATTCCGGCTAAGGACTATGACTTTTTGAAAAATGAGGGGGTAATAGCTGTTTTTGGACCTGGAACAATCCTATCTGAAGCGGCTTGTCAGATTCTCCATGCATTGATGGACGAGCAATAGCCTTGTTCTCCAACAGACCAAGGAGCCTAGCTTTTTTCAAAAACTTTAAAACAAATTGGTCGGCCATTTGGCCGACCAAGAAAAAATAGGGTGCCTGACAAAAAATAGGCATCAGGAGCACATTAAAAAATCAATAGACGAGTACGGCTTTGCTGGCTTCGCATTGAATGGTTCGTGGGGGGCCTACTAGCAAGCAATCTGAAAGGACATTATTTAGTTCATTGTAGGCTTTTTGTGCTGCAGTAAATCGCTCCACCAGGTCTAGAAAATTTCGCTCAATGCTTTGATGGTAAGCGATGTAACGGGCTGGGCCTCCACAGGCTTTGCTTCCCATGGGGGTAAATTTCCATTCAGAAGCATTCGTACAGGGGACCGATTCGGAGAGCCGGATGATTTCCGCCTGTTGGCTGAGTAATTCTTCCGCTGTAATTACGAGTGGTTCGGTCGTCGAAAGTTCACATGAGACCACAAAAAGGGAGATCAAAAAAATAGCGATGCGTTTCATAGTTTTAATTGTTTTTTTCTCAGAACGAAAAGGCTTAGGAATTCGCTACACAAATTTTTAAAAAAAATAGCCCGATGCAGACACCGAGCTAAATTAAGTTTTGTACGGAGGTTGATTTTACCTATTCGGAAGTCAAATATAGCTTAGACCACGTCTTCTCCCCGGAGTTTGATTACCGCGCCTTCGAGTTGGTCTCCAATTCGGATTTGGCAAGCCAATCGAGAGGTAGGGAAGTATTCGGGTAGGTTTTCCAACTGGTCCAATTCGGTGTCCGTAGCATCTCCTAAGCCGG
>CAYNIK010000222.1:0-2721 GCA_964397145.1 uncultured Limnohabitans sp. | reverse complement strand
TAGGTTTTCAAATGGGCAGCAAAAGCCTGTGAAGCAGAATCCGACATTTTGTGAGTTACATGCCAAGCGGTATCCAATCCTATGGAATCCAATATCCCAAATGGCCCCATGGGCATGTGGAAATTCACCATCCAAGACTTGTCGATATCTTCAATACTTGCCACCTCGCGTGTGATTAGTTTGCCCGCTGCACCCAAAAGGGCCATTAGCATTGTATTGAATAGGTACCCTGGGTTCTCTTTCCGCACAATTACAGGAACTTGATTTAACTTCCTTCCTAATTCTTCAAGGATTCCAATCAATGCAGGATCGGTACCCGGATGGGGCATGATGTCTACCACCCTTGAATAAAACACATCGTGAAAATGGAAAGCGCAAAACCGAGAGGGGCTACCTGTTTCTTCTGCAAACTGGGAGGGCAGTAGGTAGGAGGTATTTGTGGTCAACCAAGTGTGGGATTCTGCTAGTTTACCTACTTCAGTCCATAGGGATTTTTTGATGGCTACATTTTCCGTGACGCTTTCATTAACCAAATCAGCCCCTTTCAAGGCTTCAGCCAAATCTAAGGTAGGCTTGATTCGTTGGAGGATTTCAGGAACTTGTGATTCCGTTAGTGTTCCGCCGCGTACAAGTTGCCGTAGAATTTTTTGCATGGTGATGTTGGCCGAATCCAAGGCTGTCTGTTTCAGATCAAAAATGGAAACAGTAAATCCAGAAATGGCTGATTGGAGGGCTACTCGAGAGCCAAGTGTGCCTGCTCCAAGGATGCAAATTTTATGAAGGGTCATGGGTTAAATTTTATCAGTTTGAAGGGTTTGAATGGCTTTTTTGCCAGCGGCATCCACCACATGGATGAGTTGTGCAAATCTGGAATCTGTTGAAAAGCCTTGGGAATAACGTTTGAAAATTTGTTGGGCTATCACGGCTACTTTCACTAATCCAAAAACATAGTAAAAGACCATTTCTTGCTTGGAGCCTTTTCCTTTGGAAAAATAATACGCCATGATTTCATGCCGGCTGAGGTTTCCTGGTAAGTGGCTTAAATTGAACAGTTTTAAAATCTGTGGATCATTTTCCTCTGCCCAATAGGCGAGGCTAGTGCCTAAATCCATCAGCGGATTGCCTACCGTGGCCATTTCCCAATCCAATACGCCTTTGATGGAAGTTGGATGCTCTGGATCCAAAACTAAGTTGTCGTATTTGAAGTCGTTGTGAATGAAGGCGAGGTATTCTGTGGAAGGAATATTTCCGAGCAGCCAAGAAGCTGCTTGTTCTAACTCTGGAAGTTCATTCGTTTTTGCTCGAAAATACCGATCTACCCATCCTTCCACTTGGCGTTGGGTGTAGCCTTCCGGTTTGCCCAAGTGAATCAATCCGGAGTTTTCAAGCTCTAAATTATGGAGTTCAAGTAGGCAGTCAACAGCCGAACGGGATAAGTCAGCGAAATCTTCCTTTCCAAGGGTCATTCCTTGAGGAACTCGATTTCTCAAAATGGTGCCTTCAACAAACTCCATGACAAAGAAGGGCGCACCAAAAATGGACTCTTCGTCACAAAAGTGAATTGGCTGAGGACTTTTGGTGTAGCCTGCCTTTTTCAATCCTTCAAGGATTTTAAATTCCCTTCCCATGTCGTGGGCTTTGGCTATTTTTTCGCCGAAAGGTGGGCGCCTTAAGATGAATTTTTCAGTAGCACTTTCAACCAGGAAACTCAAATTAGAATAGCCACCAGGGAGTTGGGTTACCTGGATTTTATCGGCGGTACAGCTGAGCACTGAAGCCAAATGATCCTTGAGCAAATCAAAACTTAAGGTTCTATTCATTGACTGCTGTAATTTTTTAGAATGCTTCGGGCAAGGCTTGACTTGTGTACTTCGTCAGGTCCATCGTAAATACGTGCACCTCGTTCGTGACGGTACCAAAACGATAGTAGCGTATCATCAGTGATACCCAATGCACCATGAACTTGGATGGCTCGGTCAATTACTTTCATGAGCACATCGGCCACAAAAAATTTGATGGTTGAAATGTCCTCTTTGACGGCTTTAGCTCCAAGTTCCTGCATTCGCTGGGCGGTATCGAGGACCATGAGTCGACTGGCTTTGATTTCTGCTCTACTTTCAGCAATCCAATTTTGAATGGTTTGCTTGTCAGCCAAGGGCTTGCCTACTTCTAGTTCTCGAGAAAGAGCTCGTCTACACAGCATGTCAAAGGCTCGTTCGCAAATACCAACCCAACGCATGCAGTGGTGAATGCGGCCAGGACCCAGTCGTTCTTGCGCCAATGCAAATCCTTGACCTTCCAAACCAATTCGGTTGGCCACAGGCACTCGGCACTGTTCAAATTTGACTTCAGCATGAGAAAGGTAATCTTCACCCGCTTCACCCATAATGGAAATGTTGCGAATCAAGGAATAGCCTGGTGTATCTAGGGGGAGCAAGATCATACTGGCTTTCTGGTAGGGAGAGGCTGCATCTGGATTGGTGACAGCCATTACAATGGTGAACTGTGCTCCATCAGCGGCGGTGGTAAACCATTTGTGGCCTTGGATCACATACTCTTCCCCATCCCGAGTCGCTGTGGTAGCCAGATGAACTGGATTGCTACCTGGGAGTTGGGGTTCTGTCATGGCAAAGCAAGAGCGGATTTCACCGCGTTGCAGAGGCCCTAGCCACTTTTCTTTCTGCTCCTCCGAACCAAATTGGTGGAGTAATTCCATGTTTC
>CAYNIK010000221.1:0-2762 GCA_964397145.1 uncultured Limnohabitans sp. | reverse complement strand
GGAACCCCAACGGTTCCCGAATAGCTGCAGGCCAGAATTCCTTTTCTGGAAGCCTTTTTTCCGTTCATCAATTGATCCAAAAGGTCTTGAGTGACGTAAGGCTGGTCACAGAGCATCAGAATCACCTGCTCCACTTGGCTGGTTTCAATGAGATAGCGCAATCCACACTGCATGCTAGAGGACATTCCTTCCTCCCAGTGTTCGTGAACGAGCACGGGAACCTCCTTGGATTCAATGCCTGTTTGGATCAGTTCGGAGTTACTTCCTAGCACCACAACTAAGTCATTCGCAGTGCTATTCAAAGCAGCTTCAATTGAATGTTGAATTAATGTTTTATCTTGATAATTAATTAGTTGCTTCGGTCTACCTAAACGAGAAGATGAACCTGCCGCCAACAGGATGACTCCAGTTTTCATAACCCGGAATCATGAATGGGACCTGGCTTATCCCGAAGGAAACCGGGTTTCCGTTTGCGAATAACTGCAGCGATTTCAGCTAGGATGGCTAGTGCGATTTCCTCTGAAGTTTCTGCGCCAAGGTCTAATCCAATTGGAGCGTAGAGGTTATCCGTTGGAAAAACGACTCCCTTTGCCTGAAGTCGTTCCAATAGCTTTTCAGTCTTTCTCTTCGGTCCTAAGATGCCGATGTAGGGAAGTTGTTGTTGGGACAATTTCTCGAGGAGGATCAGTTCGTACTCAAAATTATGCGTCATCAAGAGCGCTACCGTATTCAAGTCCGTTTCAATCTGCGCCATAACCTCTTCTGCAGGTCCCTGTATAATCCGTTGAACGGTAGGAAATCGACTACTCGTAGCCAAGGCTTTTCTCCCATCCACCAAAATCACTTCATGACCCAAGAGGGCGGCAAATTGGGCCACAGGGAGGGTGTCATTGCCCGCTCCGAACAGCAGCAGCTGTAGAGGAGGGTGAATGACTTCGAAAAAAATAGAAAGCTCGTCCAGGTCATCAAAGCAGTGAATTCGACTGCTAGGCTGATCAAATGCTGCAATTTCTTGGAGGATATGGGGATGGAATTCTTCCTTGACTTTAGTCAGGGATCCAAACTGCTGCGATCCCTGAGTGAGGTGTACCGTGCCGATTTGCTCCTTTTTGGAGTTTTTAAGGGAAAAGAAAGTAAGCAATAGGGAAGTCTCCCGCTTGGATCTGGCCTGACGAATCAGTTCCACAGGGTTGTCAGCCTGATTCACATCCAGGGGTTCGATCAAGAGGTGAATGATGCCATTGCAGCCCAGACCTATCCCAAACTTCTGGTCATCCTCATCCGTGGTATCGTAGGTGACGAGCATGGATTTTTGCTGAAAGATGACTGCCTGTGCCTTGCGAAGCGCATCACCTTCCAAACAACCCCCACTAATTGCTCCCGTCAATCTTCCATCCTGAGTTACGAGCATTCGTGCTCCAGGGCGTCTGTAGGCAGATCCATCTACTTGCACTACCGTGGCTAAGGCCATGGCATGCCCCTCGGCTTTGGCTAAGTCATAGGCATCAATCAGCTGGGCAAATTCTTTCATTCAGCAAGTTGCGAGCTAGAAGAGGAAGTATTTGGCTTTTGTAGGGAAAAAAGGAGGGAGGACAGCGTAGAAATCACCAAGTAACCCACAAATACGTATACGGCACCTGGAAACTGTGCATTGAGCCCAAACCAATCCCCAGTGGTGAATACAAAGTAAAGGGCATAACTGCTTTTTAAAACTTCCCAGCACCAGGCAAGGGGATTGCGATCCATGAGTTCGGTGTAAGCAAACACCGTGAGGAAGACAAACCCTCCGTAATAAAAGATGCCAGGAGCCCCAATTGCTGCCAAATTGGAGAATAAGTAACTCAATAGGAGCAACAAGACAATCAGCTGGCTGAAACTCCAAATTCGCATCCCAGCGTTCAATTCGGGATTGTATTTGTCAAAATGGTATACATCTTGAATCTTGGCTACGGGATACTTTGCTGCCACATCAGTAGGTCTCCATCCCAAAGGCATAAACCAAATTTTCAACTTATCCCCCCAGTTTTTGGCACGCCAGGCATCTTGAATCAAGAGCCACAAGTGCATGAAATTGATTTTGATGGGATTCCAGGTTTGTACGGGTCGAGTAACCCCATAAACCGCAGGAATATCTTCTCGTTCTTCCTGAAAGGTTCCAAACCACTTGTCCCAGAAGATAAAGATCTGTCCGTAGTTTTTGTCCAAGTATTCAGGATTAATCGCATGGTGAACCCGATGATGGGCTGGAGTGACGATGATTTTCTCTAGGAAACCCATAGACCGAATGTGCTGGGTATGGTACCAAAATTGCGCGAATAAATGCAAGGGAGCCACGACCCCAATTACTTCGGGTGGTACTCCAAGAAATGCAGCTGGCAATAGGAAAATCGCAAAAATTTTGAAGATGGAAGCTATGCTTTGACGCAGGGCGCAGGCAAGGTTAAACTCTTCGGAAGAATGATGAATGATGTGATTGTTCCAAAATATATTGTACTCATGCGCAATGCGATGGGTCCAATAGCCCGCAAAATCCAAGGCAAAAAAGGCAATTACATAGACCAACCAAGTGGCTTCTATGGTAAAAAAGGAAAATTGTGTAAAGAGCCATTGATAAGAAATGACCGCTACACTGAGCCCAAGTACATCTTTGGTGACATTGGTAATGCCCGAACTCAAACTTGCAATCATGTCGGTGACGGGTACTGTATCTTTTCCTTTCCAAATACCCCAAGCCTTTTCAAGCAGCACCAACACGAAAAATG
>CAYNIK010000220.1:0-2768 GCA_964397145.1 uncultured Limnohabitans sp. | reverse complement strand
TCCTTCAATCCAAACGACCTCATCGTGATCAACCTTTCTGGAAGAGGCGATAAGGATTTGGAAACTTACATCCAATGGGGAAATTATTGAAAGGTAGCAATCAGATGAACTGCTACCATCCCTTTTTCACAGAAGCATTGAACTTATGAATCGAATAGATTATTTATTTCAAACCAAAAAAGAGCGTGTGCTTTCCATCTATGTGACGGCAGGCTTTCCGAAGCTTGGAGATACGGTACCTGTGATGGAAGCCATCCAAGAGGCGGGCGCAGACATTATTGAACTCGGAATACCCTATTCTGACCCGATTGCAGATGGGCCGACGATCCAAGAGAGCAATACTCAGGCATTGGAAAATGGGATGAGCATCAAAACCCTTTTCAGTCAATTGGTAGGCTTCCGTTCCAAAATCCATGTTCCCGTTATCCTCATGGGTTACCTCAATCCAATCATCCAGTTTGGGGTGGAGGAGTTTTGCAAAAAATGCAAGGAAGTAGGTGTTGATGGACTGATTCTACCGGACCTACCCATGAGCCAGTATCTGGAGGAGTACAAGGCCCTTTTTGAAGAATATGGATTGTTTATTAGTTTTCTTATTTCTCCTCAAACCTCCGAAAAGCGAATTCGAGAAGTGGATGAAAACTCCAGTGGATTTATTTACATGGTATCATCCCATGCGATTACGGGTGCCAAATCAGCGATTTCTAAGGAGCAGGAAGAGTACTTTGAACGGGTCGCGGGGATGAATCTGACCCATCCACGCCTGATTGGTTTCGGGATTTCGGATGCTGCTACCTTTCAGCTTGCCTCGCGATACAGCCAAGGCGCGATCATCGGGTCGGCCTTTATCAAGCACATTTCCAACTCTACCGCTTTAAAGCAGGATATTCAAACCTTTATCCAGGGAGTCTTAGCAAAGGAATAGGCGAAGTAAGGCAGGAATCAAATCGAGAATGGCTTGTTGTTGTACCTAAAATTCATGCGTAACTTAGTTTCGAAAGTTGGAAGAGCCGATTCAAACGCTCGATCGAATTACTTTTTTGAAAGAGCTCGAATTGGATTAAAAATAAGTTTTGAATTGATGCAACAGACAGGCTGTTTTCCGAGTTCAAACTAATGCGTCTGTAATGCAGATTGAAGTTTAATTTTAAGTAGCGTACCCAGGATTACCCAGCGTATTAAACCCAAATAAAATGATTGAAAAACCCAAAGACTGGGTCTTTTCGGACCCGAGATTAAAAGAAATGCGTCAGGACTATGCCGCTTACACCGAAGAGGATTTCCAGGTATGGAAAATTCTTTTTGAGCGGCAGGTGCCTCAACTTCCCAAAGCGGCTTCCAAGGCCTATTTGGAAGGAATGAAAACGGTAAAGTTTACCGCTGACCGCATTGCAAATTTTGAGGAACTAAACGAGATCCTCCGTAAGACCACAGGATGGCAAGTAGAGGTAGTACCGGGATTGATAGACGATGACTTGTTTTTTGGCTTACTGAGCAACAAGCGTTTTCCTTCCTCTACCTGGCTTCGAAAAATGGAGCAGATTGATTACTTGGAGGAGCCCGACATGTTTCACGATGCCTTTGCTCACATGCCTTTGCTGACCAATCAGCCCTACGTGGACTTTTTGGAAAAGTTAAGCGCATTGGCTTTAAAGCATATTCAGAATCCTTGGGCGATCCAATTGCTCAGCCGGATTTATTGGTTCACCATCGAATTTGGATTGATTCGAGAAGATGGCGAGCTCCGCGTGTATGGAGCTGGAATATTGAGTTCAGCAGGTGAGACTACTTATGCACTATCTGATGAGCCAAGTCACTTTGCCTACGATGTCCGACAGATCATGTCGACCACCTATTGGAAAGACCGCTTTCAGGATAAGTATTGGGTCATTGAAAGTTACGAACAGTTGTTTGCCTCGCTTCCAGAAATAGAAGTCGTTTTGGAGGAACTGATGCAGATTGAAAATAAGAATTAAACGAGTTAAAGGGCCCATCTTGAAAGAGATGGGTTCTTCCTTAGATACATCCATGAAAGTAGTTTTAATCAAGTACAATGCCGGGAATGTGCAATCCGTTCTTTACGCCTTGGAGCGCTTAGGGGTGGAGGCAGAACTTACGGATGAGGTAGAAAAAATTCGTGCCGCAGATCGGGTAATTTTCCCAGGTCAGGGAGAGGCGAGTTCTGCTATGAACTACTTGAAGGAACGGAAGTTAGACCATTTGATCCGGGAAATCAAGCAACCTTTTCTGGGGGTATGTTTGGGTTTGCAACTGCTCTGTACCCACACCGAGGAGAATGATACGGACTGCTTGGGAATTTTTCCAGTCAAGGTCAAACGTTTTATCCCAAGTGCTAGTGGCCAAGAAAAGGTCCCGCATGTAGGCTGGAATTCCTTGGAAAACCTGGTGAAGAATCCCTTGTTTAAAGACTTGCCAGAGACCAAGTTTATGTATTATGTGCATAGCTACTACGCCGAATTGTGCGAAAACACCCTGGCGACGACTTCCTACATCCATGATTTTACTGCCATTTTACATCGGGACAATTACTGGGCTATTCAAGCCCATCCTGAAAAAAGTGGAGCATTTGGGGAAAAGCTATTGGAGAATTTTCTAGCAATTCCTTCTAACTAAATCTAATTCAACACAGAGTTTAAGGTGGTTTATTCTACCGATTCCAAGCCCTAAAACCATGCATGTAATCCCAGCTATAGATTTGATTGGAGGTAAATGCGTTCGCCTTAGCCAAGGGGACTACAGTCGTAAAA
>CAYNIK010000219.1:0-2781 GCA_964397145.1 uncultured Limnohabitans sp. | reverse complement strand
TTACAGCCCCGTACTTACGGGGCTTTTTTTTACCTTGATTTATGAATTCGCTGATCGAAGAAACCTACGCGCTAGTCACCCAGGAGCTGCCACTTCCAGCACCACAGGAGGGGTTTGATGAAGGCAAAGCAGTACTCCTACTTACTCAGGCGGTGCGCCAGCTGCTCGATCAAAATCTGGAACGGCTTCTTCAAATCTGCTATCGGATAGATTTGTCAGAAAACCTGCTCAAAAAAATCCTTGCTGAATCTCCCCCCGAGTTCCTTGCCTCAGACCTAGCGCAAGCCATGTGGGACCGGCAGAAACAAAAAATCGTTCTCAGAAAACGGTACTCGGGAACAGAGGATACCGAGTAAGTCAAGAGTTACTTTTTTCCTTCCAAGGGATTGCGTATGTTTCGTTCAAATCCCTTTTTTATGGCAAATCCCATCTGGATCATGACCTCCGCCTTTGATCAACTCAGTTTGGAGGAGACAATCGACAAGGCACTTCAAATTGGCGTTCAAGGCTTGGATCTCTGCGTTTTCCGAAAGGATGGTACGCGCAATGACTTTGTGGCCACTCACTTGGATTACCAAAACTTCGGTCCAGCAGAAGCCCAGCGACTTCTAGAAAAATTTAATCAGGCTTCTCTTCGACTTTCCTTGGGAGCCTTTGAAAACCTGATTGGCGGCGATCCCGTCCAGCGTGTTCACAATCAAAATCATCTACTCCGCTTGATTCGGATGGCCTACCTGCTGGGCGGAGATGAAAATGACATCACGGTGGGCACTTTTGTGGGGTACAATCATGAACTAGGCAATCAGGAAGGAGGTTTTGAGAAAAATTTATTGGAATACCAGCGAATCTTCGGCCCGATCATCCGCTATGCAGCCAGCCTGGGGGTCACCGTGGTGTATGAAAATTGTCCCATGGAAGGCTGGAGAAGTTCCGGATTTACCGGCACCTTCAACAACCTGTCTGGGGTGCTGGCAGCACGCAAACTGATGTATGAGCTTGTTCCCGAAAAAAATCACGGGGAGATCTACGATCCTTCCCACGATGTTTGGCAACATACCAATCCCCTGGAGGTGATCCAACATACCGACATGACCCGAGTGCGGAGAATTCATGTCAAATCTACTCGAAACGTGTCCGATCCCTTCTGGGGAAATATGTATCCGTTACAGGCCATTCGGCCCGATTGGGCAGAGAAGGTGGGGATTACCTCCAGCAAAAATCCCTGGGATCGCCACCATTACGAGGCTACGCTGCCAGGCTTTGGATTAGGGGATTCCATGGATTGGAGAGCCTTTGTGGGATTAGTGCGGGAGAAAGGATTTACGGGACCCTTTGAGATTGAAAATGAAGCCCTTCTTTCCAAGCAAACGGGCAGCATGGGTGCGATTGTACAGGGCTGTAAAGCAGCGGTCCAAAATTTGGCTCCACTACTCTGGGAATTGACCGATGAGGGATGGGTGTACCCTGAAGCAGCGCATCAACCCCTGAAAGACTTGGGCAGGAAGGATGTTCCGCTGCTGACGATGGACCAGTTGTAAGGGAAAAAATTACCCTTTCTGCTCCTCATAGCCCGTATCGGCTTGGAGTCCCTTGCCTTCTGCAGCGGCTACGGCAAGCTGATCACAGCGCTCGTTTTCGGGATGTCCTGCATGCCCTTTCACCCAAAAAAACTTGGGCTTAAACTTGAGGTGGAGGGGAATGTAACGAAGCCAGAGGTCTGGATTTTTTTTGTCCTTGAACCCCTTTTTTTGCCAGGACCAAAGCCATCCTTTTTCAATGGCATCGACCACGTATTTGCTGTCTGAATAGACCTGAACGGGGTATTCCGTGGTCTTGATTTCTTGTAGGGCGCGGATGACCGCCAGGAGTTCCATGCGGTTGTTGGTCGTGAGCCGAAATCCTTCCGAAAGTTCCTTCCGGTGCTGTGCAAACTTTAAGACAGCCCCATAGCCCCCTGGACCTGGGTTGCCTTTGGCGGCTCCATCGGTAAAAATGACAATCATGGAGCAAAGAAATCAAAAAAAGCGACCCCTAGTTTTTTCATCCTCCAGCCAATGGGAAGGCGTTGGTCTTGAAGATTTTCACAGCAATCGACAAGAGAATAATTCCAAATATGCGGCGAAGGACGTCCACGCCTGTTTTGCCAAGTTTTCGTTCCAGCCAATTGGTGCTTTTTAGTACGACGAACACAAAAATTAGGTTGAGTAGGATCCCAATAGCAATGTTAATTTGCTCAAATTCGGCCTTTAAGGTCAAAATGGTGGTAAGCGTACCCGCTCCAGCGATCAGTGGAAAGGCAATGGGCACGATGGAGGCACTGGCCGTGGCATCGGGATCAGGTTTGAAGAGTTCAATTCCCAAAATCATCTCAGCCCCGAGCGCGAAGATGATCAAGGCTCCTGCAATTGCAAAATCCTCCACGCCAATTCCAAAAAGGGTGAGGATGGATTTTCCTACCAGAAGAAAAGTGATCATCAAGATGCCGGCAACGATTGTTGCTTTTCCGGATTGAATATGACCTACTTTTTTTCGTAAGTTGATGATGATGGGAATGGATCCCAGGATATCAATGACGGAAAAGAGGATGAGGGAAACCGAGAGGATTTGTTTGAAATCTACCATGCCGCAAAGGTAGGGAGATTTTGGAGAGTCGCGAAAGAATCGGGCAAATCCTTGTTTGGCCTAGAGCAGGCCAGCCCCGTCTTCCACTTCTTCTAGGGCTTGGCTTAGGAAGTCAATCAAGGGTTTCATCTGTTGGAATCCTTCCAGCGCAAAATGAAT
>CAYNIK010000218.1:0-2788 GCA_964397145.1 uncultured Limnohabitans sp. | reverse complement strand
TCAAAGTAAAAAAAAAGGCCGGATAAATCCGGCCTTTTTAGAAAAGAAAATAATCGTCTAACTCGTGAATTAACGAGTGATTCGAATCTGAACTTTGTTGTAGTTGGCGCTATTGCCTACTTCATCGTTACCTACTAACTGAAGTAACAAGTCTACAGAACCGCCAATTCTACCTGTATTGACTACGTTCACAGTCAAAGTTCCAAAGCTGGAACCTGCAGGGATAGTCAAGGTACCAGGAGCTACGTAATCTCTTCCTGCCACTGCAGTGGTGCCATCGGCTACTACATTGTAAGTAATGATTTCGTCAGATGGTCTGTGCGCACCTACAAGGTTTACACGTAGGTTTACCGTGCCCACAGTATTGGCTACCGTGATTCGAGGATAAACTTGACCTGCTACGGGAGTACGATCTACCGCATCCTGAAATTCAACTACAAGACCTTCCCAAACCGGGTAGTTCTGCTCAATGCAAGAGGAGAATACAAGTACGAAGGCCAGCGTCAATAAAGAAAATAACTTTTTCATAGTATCTGATTTTAGTAGCCTTTGTTTTGTTTAAGATTTGGATTACCATCCACTTCACGTTGAGGGATCGGAGGCAAAATCCTGAAATCGTCGAATTGAAGGTTTACTGAAGGAGTAGTCTTCACAATCGCTCTTCCGTAACGCTTCAAGTCAAAGAAACGCTGACCTTCAAATGCAAACTCCTTGAATCTTTCCAAAAGGATTTCTTCCAAAAGTGCATTACCGGCCAAAGTTACTGCAGGCAGACCTCTCAATGCTTTAAAGGCATTCAATTCAGTCAACGCAGCAGACTCATTCTTCAAGTGGTAGTTTGCTTCCGCTCTATTCAAGTGCATTTCTGACTTACGAATCACAGGAACGTTGTCCGCATAGGCAAAACCAGACTTAGCCATGAACTTGGTACACTCGATCTGACGACCTGCACCTCTCACGGTATTTCCGGTAGTGTAAAGCTGCGCTCTAACGTCAGCATTTCTGTTCACATCCCAGTTGTTGTTGTCCGTAGCAGGAGTTCCAGTTTGCAAAGCAGAAAGACCAAAGAATCCTCTTACCGTAGCATTTGGAATGAAATCACCCCATCCACCTTGAGAGTTCTTGTTTGCCAAGCTCAAGATCGCTGTGTAAGATGACTGTAGGGATTCATTTACCCCAATAGATTCTTCAGCAAGTGCAAAGCGAACCTCGAACATAGATTCTGGATGTACAGGTGCTCTCCAGCCATTCACGTAAGCTGAACCTGACAATACAGTACCTACGTTGCTGGCCAAAGCAGTGGTTGATTCAGCTACTACTTTCGCATAATCCCCTCTATAAAGAGCAACACGAGAAAGCAAGGCAGAAGCTGCAGCACCAGAACCATATTGTACACCTCTACCCGTTGCCAACAATCGTTTGGCATCTTCCAAATCTCTGTAGATCTGCGCATATACCTCATCGATAGTAGCTCTTGGAGACTGACGGCTCAAAGCAGGACCTGAGGTGATGATACCTTCAGTAACCAAAGGAATACCACCTTGATCAATTATCCCAGGCTGATACAAAGCAGTGGGGATGTAAGAATACACCTTCACCAAGTCAAAGTAGTACAAACCTCTTAGGAACTTCGCTTCACCTTCCCAACGAGCAAGTTGAGCAGCAGAAGCACCTTCTACGCTACTTAAACCAGCCAAAATTAGGTTGGCTTCGTTGATAGCATAGTAAGAGTTTTGCCAAAAACCAGCTTGGAAGTGTGCGTTTGGCTGATTATTGTTTTCACTAATCAAACGACCAGAGTTGTTGGTAGTTTGTCCCACATCTGCCAAAGCATCTGACAATGCAAGAAGGTCACGACCATAATTACGTGTAGATCTCAATTTCGCATAGACAGAATTGAGGGCTGCATTCATCGCATCAGGAGTAGACAAAGCACCATTCGCATCGATGGATTGTCTTGGATCTACCTGAAGCAAGCTATCGCAAGAACTTACCAGCAAGGAGCCTGTAAGTGCAAGGGATAAGAAAGCTTTATTGATTAATTTCATAGTTTTTTTCCTTTTGGTGATTAGAATCCGATTTGTACACCAAGGGTATAGGACTTGGTCAAAGGAACCTGACCTGTACCTGCTCCTGTAAATTCTGGATCATAGCCCGGATAATCGGTATATGTCCACAAGTTCACCCCTTGCAAGTAGATACGTGCACGGGATAGTCCAATTCTGCTTACCAAGCTAGGCTGGAAGCTGTAAGCTACTGTCAACTGAGAAAGACGGATAAAGTCAGACTTCAACAAGGCAGCAGTACCTGAGTTTCTGCTTGCTCCTCTAGTTTCGTTACCAGCGTTGGTTGTCAAGTTTCGAGGAATATCTGTGATTTGACCTGGCGTCTTCCAAGATCTGTCGTTCACTTCACGAAGTGCGTTCAGGGTCAAACGTGTACCATTTTCTCTCAAGAAGCCGTACTGACCATCCGAAACAAGTCCACCGTATTCGTAAGTGAAGAAAGAAGTCAACTCAAATCCTTTGTAGGAGAAGTTGTTGTTCAATCCACCAAATACAGTTGCCAAGCTGGAACCTACGTAACGTCGGTCAGCAGCCAAAGGCAAATAGGTGATGTTGTTATTGATATCTAACCACATTGGACGACCAGTTGCAGGGTTTACACCAGCGTATTGTGCAGCAAAAATTGCACCTTCACCTGATCTACCTACTGGCTGACCAACAGCAATACCTGGGTTAGCTGGAAGGAATTTCAAGCCACTGTACAAGCTCAAAATTTGGTTGTC
>CAYNIK010000217.1:0-2791 GCA_964397145.1 uncultured Limnohabitans sp. | reverse complement strand
CGTATCAGTGGGGAATTTTCTACAGATATTGAGTTGGTAGCCAGCTTCGTAGGCTATGTCACTGAAGTAAAAGCGATCTCGTTCCGAAAAAAAGATGAAGTCCAAGTCGATTTTGTATTGGCATTCAAGGAATCTAACCTCACCGAGATTGAGCTCAAAGCCAAGCGCGATAAGTCCTGGGATCGGGAACTTCGTCGATTCGAAGATGTCTTTTTGGCTTTAGCCGATGACCCGTACCGCTCGCAAATCCAAATTAAAAACCCTTGGGTGTTGGAATTTGAGAATGTAAAGGCTGACAAAGGTCCCAATTACCTTCAAGCTTCTGCTGCACAACCTCTGAAAATTACGAACAATGCCTTGGGGTATGAAATTGATTACTACCTGAAGGATTTTCGGGTCATGCGAACAGGCTCCATGTTTTATGGGCAAGTATTCTACACCAAGATGAATTCGGTTGATAATAAAAAGCTGGAGGAATGGGAAAACAATCGAGAGGCAAACTACCACAGTTCTTTACGACATTTCAATTCTTCCCTTTTACTCAATTTACAAGATTCCATCCATTTTGAAGTTTATCGGGCGCTTCCAGAACGATTAGGCCGGGTACGAACCAATGATTTTAGAGAAGAATTGGGTGAGTCAATTATCCCAATTGAACCAGATTCAATTTTTAGGAAGCCCCTCGGGAATGGGAATTTTCGAATTTATACTACAGACCGACTAGAGATTCATCACCTAGATAAGCCCTGGAAAAATGACTACTACACCAATGTGTACCATGCCATCAGTTGGATTCAAGCACCTAACGGATATTACGATGTTGACAAGAAAGGCACCTTGATTAACCCGACTCAACTGGTCCTTTCAGGTTATTTGAGCAGGCAGCGCATGGCTCGGATTCTTCCCTTGGACTTTGAGCCCAGCAGTAGATTTGTGGCTGAACAGACCTCTGTGGAAGTTTTGGTGAGTCCTGCTATTCAACTCAATCGACTTCGGGAGAAAGCCTGGCTGACGACGAACAAACCCTATTACTATCCTGGAGAATCGGTTTGGCTGGGAGGGAAAATGCTCTATCAGGATCAACAAATTTCGGATTCCCTCAGTCGCGTGCTGCATGTGGATTTGATCAATTCCAAGTCGGAAATCATTCAGTCGGCCACGTTTCCGATTGAAAAAGGAAAGGTTACTGGAGGCTGGAACCTGTCATCGGATTTGGTGCCTGGAGATTATGCACTGCGAGCCTATACGCATTGGAACCAGAATTTTGGTGAACTCGATCAATTTGTAGCTCCATTTTTAGTGATGGATCCAGGATTTAAGCCCAAGGCGGAGCAAGTTGTGGCAGAATCTTTTCAAGGGGAAATTGCCGTGAGGCCAGAGACTTCGGTTGCAGACTCGCTGAATTACCGGGTGATGGATTTGAAACTGGAATTGTTGGATGAGTTTCAAAACCCCATCGATGGGGAATTTATCCTTTCACTCACAGATTCGGACGCGGTATCTCTGATTCAGGGAAGTAGTTCGCTGGAGGAGGAGATGAACTGGTTGGACAAGAAGCTTCCGGAGGATTTCAAGTCTACTCTCGCATTTCCCATCGAGTACGGCATTTCGGTGCAAGGTAAATTTACGTCAGACAACAAGCGTCGCCCAGCGATCAATCCGATCACGGTGGTGCGAGGAGATTTGGAGGATTTTGGTCAGGTGATGACGGATTCGTTGGGTAATTTTTGGGCTACTGGCTTAATTTTCAAGGATACTGCCCAGATTGCAGTTGCTGCCTTGGATTCCAAACGAAAACCTTTTGGATCAGTAGAACTCCAAACTTTCCCCAAACCTGTTCCTGTTACATTCTTTCCGAAGTACACCTATAGCCTAGAACCTTTTCGGAACGAAATTCAAGTGGTAGATAAATCGGGTGATTACATCTTGCTTCAGGAGTTTGTGAAGGAAGATGAAAAACTTCAGGAAACTCAGGCTAGTCCGATGGATCGATATGGTAATCCTACCCAACAAGTGAGCGGAGAGGTGCTAGAAAAAGAGACCATGGGGCAGATTTTGGGGCGTTTGGGTTTTAATTTGACGTCCCTAAAGTTCAGAAATTATACCTACGGAGAAACTACAGGAAGCCCCTTGCTAATTATTGACGGGTCCGCCTTGCCTTTTATGGAGCCTAACGAGTTTAGGGAGACACTACTTGGGTTTGAACCATCTCAACTATCATCTATCAAAGTGTATGCGGATAATGTCGGTAAATCAATTTTTGGCATGGCCGGCTATGCAGGAGTAATCTCTATTGAGACTAAGAATGGTTTAAAGTTAGGCCCGGACTCCAACAAGAAATTTAATTCCGAAGGATTTCAGATTTTCCCTATTCCAGGATTTACTGAGTTTCCAGAATTCATTAAAAACCCTCCTTCAGATCAATTTTTAAAGAAAAAGCCTACGATCTACTGGGAACCACAGGGAGTTACCACCTCTGGAGTATTCCAAACTAAAATTAAGGTTCCTTATGGAGTTAAGACCATCCAGGTTTGGGTGGAGGGCATGACCTTGGATGGGCAATCTTTTTCAAAAATGATCAAGGTGGAGTTTTAATACCCACGGGTTTCACCCGCGGTTATTCATGGTTTGACCCTTGGCGGGTCTTCATTCTTCAATTAAGCACAAAAAAAACCGCGGAAATGGCTCACCGCGGTTTTGTTTTTATTCCTGATTATTGAAGTTGACTACTCAGGCTCTTTACTTTGTTGCTCAGGTCGAGGATCGCTTTTGCATAGCGCGTATCCCATTC
>CAYNIK010000216.1:0-2811 GCA_964397145.1 uncultured Limnohabitans sp. | reverse complement strand
CTGAATTGGATATCGTCAAATTTGTTCCTGCCTCTGGTGCTGCCAGTCGCATGTTTAAGGATCTGTTTTCCTTTTTAGAAACAGATGGAGATTTATCAAAAAATGGCTTCACCCAGAAATTTATTGGGAACCTAAGCCAGTTTGCCTTTTACCAAGACTTGGATGCGGCGCTTCAACAAGAAGGCGAATCCATTGCTTCTTTGCTGGAAAATAAGGCTTATAAAAAGTTGGTAGCCGCCTTGCTAACAGAAACAGGCTTGAACTACGGCAATCTCCCAAAAGGACTTTTAAAGTTTCACGCCTATGGAGATGCAAACCGCTGCCCTGCGGAGGAACATTTAATCGAAGGAATTCAGTATGGGGTAGGCAAAAACAATCAGGTACACATCCATTTCACTGTTTCGCCTGAACACGAAGAAGGCTTTGTCCAAGAAATAAACCAGCACCTACCTCGACTTCAGAAATCAACTGGATTGGTGTTTACCGTGAGTTATTCGCATCAAAAAAAATCCACAGATACCATTGCTGTGGACGAATCGAACGAACCCTTCTTGGAAGAGGATGGAAGTCTCTTGTTTCGCCCCGCAGGTCATGGAGCCTTACTTGAAAATCTAAATGAGGTAGCCGCGGATCTGATTTTTATCAAAAACATTGATAATGTAGTTCCTGATCGGCTAAAGCCAGTGACGAAATCCTACAAAATGGCCCTTGCTGGCCTTTTGCTTGAAGTGCAATCTCGTGTATTTGAAGCCTTGAGAGCGCTAGAGGAAGTATCCATCCAATCGGTACGGAAAGCACAAGAAGTTTATGTCTCGGATTTGGGAGGACTAGTTCCAGAGGAAATCCAAAACGCTAGTCTCTCAGAGCAAGCAGCATTTTTTCAAGCCAAACTCAATCGCCCAATTCGGGTTTGTGGAATGGTGAAAAACACCGGTGAGCCTGGAGGTGGTCCCTTTTGGATTCATGAAAAAGACGGTACCCAATCCCTTCAAATCCTAGAAACTGCGCAAATTGATTTGAATGAGCCCATTTCCAAACAACATTTCCAAGCATCTACCCATTTCAATCCGGTAGATTTGGTTTGTGGCACCCGCGATTACCGAGGTCAGGCCTTTGACCTCCTTAAGTTCCGTGACATGAATACTGGGTTTATCACCGAAAAGTCAAAAAATGGAAAGGTGCTGAAAGCCCTAGAACTCCCTGGATTATGGAATGGGGCTATGGCCAACTGGAACACCCTTTTTGTGGAAGTGCCTCTACTTACTTTCAATCCTGTAAAAACCATCAACGACCTACTTCGGGAAGAACACCAGGCCAAAGCAATCCTTTCCTGAACTAGAGTCAATAAAATCCCTTCTGGATTTGCTCTGCTAGGTAGGCTTTCAGTTCGTTCCCCTCTTCTACCTTGATCTCTCCAGGTAAACCCAGAATAAATCGAGCCAAGCCAGGCAAGTGCGGAATCTGTCCTTCAAAATAGTAGTGGTTTCGATTTTTGATTTGAATAAAGGGTCTGGCAGTAGGATACTCCTCTACCATCAATTGGTAGGCCTTCTTGCTAAGTTTGAGTTTGATGTGAATCTTTCCCTTTCCAGTAAAGCCAAACAAAGCCTGCTCCGGTAGTTCATGCGCAGATTCAAACTTCCAGCCTTCAGAAGCGATGACCACCTCTCCCATCCGCTCCAGTTTAAACATCTTCATGGTTTGACTCTCCAGTTCAAACGCATGAATGTGCTCGTAATCGGAAGTGAATCCAACAGGCTCTACCAAGCGGTCTGATACCGTATCGCTACGCAAGGAATAGTAATCCTTAATCCAAACCTGCTTCTTCTGAGTAATTCCCTGAGCAATAAGGTCCACCATACGACCAAGATTAGCCTTAAATAGGTCTTCCGTACTCAATTGAACTTCGGATTGGAGATTCAACTTTTGAATCACCGCGTCTTTTAGTGCATTTCCTTTTCCCTGCGTTTCCAAGAGCGTGCTGAGCCACTGGTTCTCTTCCGGAGAAAAAGAAGTCCCCGTGCTTGGCTTAGGTAGATATTCCGGACGCTCCTGGATTTTATACTTGCTAAATTCCTTCACCACCACAAATCCCAAGGCTTCCAAGAGCTTGAAGTACCTGTAAATCGTTCGCTCATCCGTTTGCAACAATTCCGCAAGACGGTGAACAGGCTTACCAATGGTACCCTGCAAGAGGTTGATTAACTTAAATACCCGTAAAATCTTTTGCTGCTCAATGGGACTGGATTTAGCCATGGTGTTTTTGACGATTAGTGTCCAAAATTACAGTTGTAAAAATTATCAAACTAAATATTGACACTATTTGTCAAATTATGTAAGAAAAAAATAAAGGCCTCAATTCAAGAAGAATTGAGGCCCCAAATGCAGTCGACGGAAAGAAAACCTTCCTGAAAATACCGCTACTTGTTAATGGTGAGCGTAGTCCCTGAAACGGAAGTCGTATACACCTGCAGCGGCTGGGTGGCTGGACCTTGAAGCACTTTGCCTGAAGTATCAAAAATGGAATTGTGACAGGTACAGGTAAATCGATTGTTGGTGAATGCCCAACTATCAGAACAACCGGAGTGGGTACAAACTGAAGTTAAAGCCACATAAGTACCATTTAGATTTGCAACCAATGTTTTGGCCGATTCAATCAATAACCAGCCACCTGAAGCAGCTAGCCTCGTTTGAATAGTCAAGTTAACTTGTATGGTAGATCCTGAAACCGTAATTCCATTGGGAGTAGTGGTACTAGGTGGAGTCGTGGTATCGTCGGGTTCCTCCGAACTCACACAGGAGGTGAAGAAG